>JAFXQD010000046.1 GCA_017527365.1 Oscillibacter sp. | reverse complement strand
GGGGGGGGGGCACAGTTTCGAGTTCTGTATCGTCCTCCAGAAAAGTTCCGTAAACCCGCATAGAAGCAGGGGTTGCGGACTTTTTGTTTCCGCAATTTTTCCGTTTTGGTCGTTGTAGGGAAAATCGTTATAATTTGGATTGCCATAATATTGTCGGGCAGGAAAATAACAAAAGGCCGCCCAAATTTCAACGGGCAGCCTTTTGTCGTCGCGCTATGTCGCAAGCGTCAATCATCAGGTTATCGAATGAAAGTTTCCAGCGTAGAGAACAGGCTTTCCGGCTCCACGGGCTTGCTGAGGTGCGCGTTCAATCCCGCCTGCAAACTGCGCTGGACATCCTCGTCAAACGCGTTTGCGGTCAAGGCGATAATGGGAATGGTTTTCGCGTCGGCGCGGCTCATGGCTCGAATAGCGGACGCCGCATCCAATCCGTTCATTACGGGCATACGCATGTCCATTAGTATCGCGTCATACCAATGTTCCGGATGAGAGGCGAACAAATCCACGGCGATTTTGCCGTTTTCGGCGCGTTCCACTTCCATTTCCCGCATTTGGAGAACCTCCGCCATAATTTCCGCGTTAATCTCCATATCCTCCGCGAGAAGGATTCTCCGCCCCGTCAAATCGGCCTTATGAACTTCCGCCGTTTCCGTCTCTTTCGCAAGGGCGCTTTGGAACTCGTTCAGCACGTTTTCCGCGGACAGCGGCTTGGCGATAAAGCTGTTTACCCCCGCGCTGACGGCGTCTTCCAGCACGTCGTCCCAGTTGTACGCGGTCAAAATAATGATAGCCGACTCGCCGCCGAGGATAGCCCGAATTTGTCTGGTAGTCTCCACGCCGTCCATTTCCGGCATTTTCCAGTCCACCAGAATCAGGTCGTAGGACGCCCGTCTGGCATGGCGCAGTTTGACCATTTCCACCGCCTCGGCCCCCGACATGGCTATTTCCGTGGAAACTCCCATTTTCTCCAATACCAGCTTCGCGTGTTCGCAAGAGATTTCGTCGTCGTCAATCACCAACACGCTCAGCCCCTGCGGATGGAAATCGCGCTTTTCCCGCGCCGTCCGGCGCCCGGATTCCAGCAAAGTGACCGTGACGGTGAACGTCGTGCCCGCGCCCTTTTCGCTCTCCACCTCTATGTCGCCGTTCATCGTTTCCACGATATTCTTTGTGATAGCCATGCCGAGGCCCGTACTGCCGTATTTATTCGTGGAAGAAGAATCCTCCTGACTGAACGCCTCGAAGAGTTTGGGGAGAAACGCCTTGTCCATGCCGATTCCGGTGTCTTTCATGGTAAAGCGCAGAGTGGCGTTTCCCTCGTAACGCGCCACGCGCTCGACGCCCAGCGTGACCCTGCCGCCCTCCGGCGTGAACTTCACCGCGTTGCCCAGAATATTGATAACCACCTGTTTGAGCTTCATGCTGTCGCCAATGTAATACTCGCTCAACTCGCCCCGGATTTGGCATTCGTAGGAAAGCCCCTTCTCGCGGCACTGGCTGTCAATCATGGTGTTAATCTGCTCAAGGAGCTTCTGGAACGAAAATTCCTCGCGTTTGAGCGCGACGCGCCCCGCCTCAATGCGGGAGATGTCCAGAATATCGTTAATCAGCCCCAGCAGGTGGCGCGCCGACGCGCCGATTTTTTCAAGATATTCCCGCGTTTTTTCGGAAATGTCGGGATTGTTCAGGGCGATGCTGTCCAAACCGATGATAGCGTTCATGGGAGTGCGTATTTCGTGGCTCATGTTGCTTAGGAAGGCGGTTTTGGCGCGGTTGGCTTCCTCGGCGGCGGCCAGCGCGTCGCTGAGGGCGTGGCTTTGCGCCATGGATTCCCGCGTCTCCCTGTCCACGTCGCTGAATCCAAGCCCGACTTCGCGCACGGGCTCGTCCGAACGGTTCCCGGCGTTGCGCACCCCGGCGATACGGAGCAGTTCGTAATGCTCCTCCCCGTTTTTGACGGTCAAATAGCGGTGCGCGATAAGCGGCTCGCGCTCCAGTTCCGCACGGACGTTTTCAGGCTCGATAAAGCGCAGAAACGCCGGGCGGTCGTCCTCCGCCACGAATTTCTCGGCGTACTCGTTGAATCTTTCAAGATACGGGAAACTGTCCCCCTCGTGAATGCCGTCTTTTGAGCTCGCGTCGGCGCGGTAACACACAACCTCGTTTTTGTCCAGATTGACATAGTACACGCTGCGGTAGTCGGCGGCCATAGCCTGAATCATATTGTCCGCCTGACGTTGCTGGCGCTCCCGTTCCAGCAGGCGCTTTTGCAGCAAAAGGCGCGCCTCCAATTCCTCCTGTTTGGCGCGGCTCTCCGCCTCGGCGGTTTCCTTCTCCAAGGCAAGCTGCCCGGCTATGCGGCGCTGGCGCGCAATGACGAGATAGACGACGAACATAATGACGGTGATTCCAAGGGTCTGAATCATATTCCGCCGGACAATCCCCCGCGAAATGACGTTGATTTTTTCGCTGATGATGCTGTCCCGAATCAGATAGGTTAGCATCCAGTCGGTTCCCTTCACCGGAGTGTAGTACATATTTTCCGAAGCGCCGCGGTACGCGAACGAAACCGCGCCCTCCCGGCCCTCGCGGAAATCATTCCGAATCTTTTCAAGCGAGAAGCCTTTGGAAAACTCCGCCTCTTCCAGCGACTGGAACAGGTTGTCGTCCTCGGACTGCCCCCCCAGCACGAGATTGGTCAGGGAGATTCCGTTTTCATAGTAGAGATTGCAAAACGTGGCGGAATCCGTTCCGTTTTGCAGGGAAAGCCCCTCCAGCATACGCCGGATGTCGATTTCCATGAAACAGACGGCGAAAAACCGCCCGCCGAACGGAATGCGGTTGACCGGGACGGCGATAACCACTTTCTTTTCCGCGCTCTCAATGTCCTTGATGGAAATTTCCGCCTCCCGGATGGAGCGGTAGTCAAAGCCGTACTCGCCGATATTGCCCTGCGTGCCGGCGGATGTGTAAATCAGCCCGGTCGTATCGACAAAAGCGAACTTTTCCAGATTGTACAGCCTCTTGATACGGGACTGAAACGCCTGCAAACGCGTCGGGTCGGACAGGTCGTCGGGCTCCAACAGGCTGATTGCCGAGCGTATGTTCTCAACGCTGGAATTTAGATTTGACGACACAATCTGTTCCCGGCGTCCGGCCAGTTCCTGCAAGTAGAAGTCGCTGACCGAACGCACCGCTTCTTCCGTGCTTCTGCTCGCGCTTTGACCCATCCACAGGTTGCTCAGAATCATGACCAAGGCAATCAGGATTCCTCCGAGCGCGGCGATTTTCGCGTTGCTGTTTTTTTCTTCATGTCTTGCGTTTGCTTCCATAAATGTCACCTCGCTATCCTTTGCGTAATTTTTCCTTAGCATAGCGCCTATTGCCCCATATGTCTACTGCTTTGTAAACACGCCTTCTGATAATTTCCGGCAACCGCACAGCTCGATTTTTTGAGCTTGGGCGGCCGGAGAAGAAATCCCTGCCCCGTCCCCTTCCCCAAAAGGGGCGGGGGACGGTTTCCGCCGCGCTTGCGTCGCCCCTTTCGGGGGAGATGTCGCGCAGCGCCGGAGGGGGCGCAAGCGCTTGGACGCCAATTTTTCAGCCGCCCGCCTCCCACGGCTCCGGGCGGCGGGCGATTGCGGCGGGGGAGAGCGGCGAGAGGCGCACAATCTGCGGGTGGTAGGGGTGGGAGCACACGACGAACGAGCGCGGGAGCTCTCCGAACGCGTCCACGACAAGCCCGTCGGATTCGGCGCGGCGCAGGTACTGCCGGGCGCGCTTGTCGGGGGTGCAGCGGTCGATGTCGAAAACGCCTATCACGCTTTCGTCCCGGATGAGCTCGTTGTTTCCGATGTAAAGATACATGGCTTTAGGCGGCGGTTTCCACGGTGGCTTCCCGCGACACCCAGTGTTCGGTAATGTTCTCAATGCGGCGGCGCTTGCCGGGGGAGAAGCTCCAGCTGAAAATCTGGTTGCGCACGACGTATTTCTTGAGCGACAGCGCGCCGCTGACGCCGTTGCCGTTGAGGTTGGCTTCCGTGACGTAGCAGGGGTAGCCAGAGACGAAGCGCCCGATGAGCGTCCAGTAGAGCCAGCGGAGGGGGTTCCCGTTGAATACGTCCTTGCGGATGTAGACCGCCTTATAGAGATAATTGTCGTCGAACTCCATGGTAATCTGCGCGGCGATGCCGTTGCCGTAGCGCAGGGAGACGCGGCGGTTTTCCGACTGGAAGCGGAGGTAGTCCAGCTTGGTGTCGGACTTCTGCTCCGGGGCGTAGGCCCTCCAGAACTCCTGCGCCTTGGCGCCTTCCAGCGCGAAGTCGCCGAAGCGCATGTTGGTGACGAGGGTCATCATGGTGCGGTAGAGCGCCATGTCGTTGTCGTCGAAGTCCAGTTCTCTGGTAGTCCCGGAGCGGACGAGGGCGTCCGTTTCGTCCCGGAGGGCTTCCGAATTGGAGTTGGCGAGTTCGATTTTGGGCACGGAAAAGAACTCCGCGAGCAGGATAATGGCGATAAGCAGGAATTTAACGGCGGCTTTGCCGAAATTGACGGCTTTGTCCAGCGTTTTTTGCAGTCCGGAAGTCTCGGCGTCGTCGACGCTGGTGGTAGTCCAAGTTGCCATTTGCTTTCACCTCGTATGTCTTTCTTTGCGTTGGTTTTTGGGGGTTACAGGAAACCGTTGTCAAGGGCGTTGAGCTCGCCCATGTCGAAATGCCCGCCCATGGATTCCAGAATGCTCACGCGGCGCTGTCGTTTGGAATCTTCCGTGAGGTCGTGAATCAGTTCCTTGACGCGCTTGGGATGGGCGATGTTGACGAGTTCGACGCGGGGGGCGGTCTGGTCGCCGGAGATGACGCTGACGGTGCCGACGCCGAAGAGGCGTTGGCCTAAGGTAATGGACAGGTGGAGGTCTTGAATCTTGTAGAGCAGGACTTCCTCTTCCTGAAAGCGTATGACGCCGGTTTCGATGAAAAGGCGGTCGTCGCTGAGGCGGTAGCGGGTGAAGCTGACAGGCAGTCCGAAGTGGCGCTTGCGGTCCTGCCA
The DNA here is from genome assembly GCA_017527365.1 of Oscillibacter sp. Taxonomy (GTDB): domain Bacteria; phylum Bacillota; class Clostridia; order Oscillospirales; family Oscillospiraceae; genus Oscillibacter. Next base: position 2,039 of record JAFXQD010000046.1, on the reverse strand, counting down.
GACGTAACGGATGTCGAGGGACAAGGGAATCACTTCCTTTCGCACGGGGCGTTTTAAGGGGCATAGGCGCGTTTTTTGTCGGAGGGGTATTCCGATACCCCCGGAGCGGGAAAACGCGCCTGCGGGCTTTTAAACGCCGTCCGGAGGGCTTGGGGCGCGGGGCGGCCGTCCCGGTGCGAATGCGGCAGGCTTGGGCGGGGGGAGCCCGGAAAGCCTGTCCCCTCTTCGGGGCGTTTTAAGGGGCATAGGCGCGTTTTTTGTCGGAGGGGTATTCCGATACCCCCGGAGCGGGAAAACGCGTCTGCGGGCTTTTAAACGCCGTCCGGATGGCTTGGGGCGCACGGGGCGACCGTCCCGGCGCGAATGCGGCAGGCTTGGGCGGGGGGGAGCCCGGAAAGCCTGTCCCCTCTTCGGGGCGTTTTAAGGGGCATAGGCGCGTTTTTTGTCGGAGGGGTATTCCGATACCCCCGGAGCGGAAAAACGCGTCTGCGGGCTTTTAAACGCCGCCCGGAGGGCTTGGGGCGCACGGGGCGACCGTCCCGGCGCGAATGCGGTAGACTTGGGCGGGGGGGAGCCCGGAAAGCCTGTCCTCTTCGCAACAGGTAAGAAAGCGCTGTCCGCCGTCGATTTGCCGGAGCGCGTAGGACTGCCTCGCGGGGTCGAGTTCGCTTAGCACGTCGTCGAGCAGGAGCACGGGGTACTCCCCGGAGGAGTCGCGCATGATTTCGCGTTCGGCGAGTTTGAGGGCAAGGGCGGCGGTGCGGGTCTGCCCCTGCGACGACCAAGCGCGGGCGTCGCGCCCGTCGATTTCTACCAGCAAATCGTCCCTGTGGGGCCCCGACAGGCACTGTTTGGCGGCGCGCTCGTCGCGTTCGTGCGCCCGCGTATGCGCCCGTAGCTGTGCTTCTATGGCTTCCGGGGCGGCGAACGGGTCGGGGACGGCGGAAACCGTGCGGTAGGACACCGACAGCCGCTCTTTCCCGCCCGAACAGTCGAAATGATGTTTTGCGGCGTACTCGTTGAGCTTTTGGACGTAGAAGGCGCGGTAGCGGATAATCGTCGCGCCGCAACGTATCATCTGTTCGGAGAAGGCGGGCAGGGCTTTGAGCAGTCCGGGGTACTGTTCGGCGTCGCGCAGGATTCGGCTTTTGCGCGCCAAGGCGTCCTGATAATCGGCGAGGGCGGCGGCGTAGCGGGGGCGAATCTGGCAGAGGGCGGCGTCGAGGAAGCGGCGGCGTTCGGCGGGGGCGTCGCGGATGACGCGCAAATCCTCCGGGCGGAACAGGACGGTGTGGAACACGCCGCGCAGGTCGGAGGCCGTCCGCGCCGGGACGCCGTTCACGGACATTTTCCGCCGCCCGTTGCGGCAGAGGCGGATTTCCACGTGGAAAAGGCGGTTTCTTGCGCGGATTTTCGCGGAAATCTCCGCGTCGTCGTCGCCGAACCGTATCATGTCGCGGTCGGCGCGGACGCGGGGCGGCTTCGCCCCTGACAGGCACGCTATCGCGTCGAGCAGGTTTGTCTTTCCCTGCGCGTTTTCGCCGACAAGCACGTTGCAGTCGGGGGAAAAGACGGCCTCCGCCCGTTCGTAGTTGCGGAAACGCGCCAGAACCAGCGATTCAACGCCCATGCCCGACAGCGTAGCGCCGCCCGCGGAAGAATACCGTGTCGCCGGGGCGGAGTTTCTTTCCGCGCTGGGCGCTAGTCTCGCCGTTGACTTGCGCCTCGCCGTTTTGAATGCGCACTTTCGCCTCGCCGCCCGTGTCTGCCGCCCCGACGAGTTTCAGGAGGTTTTGCAGGGTGATGTAATCGGTGTGAATGCGGACGATTTCGGGGGTTTCTTGGGGTTCTTCGGACATATTGCGCTCCTTTCACGGGGGTTTTCCACGATGTTTCAACATTTGTGGAAAACTTGGTCGGGTTGCCTGCGGGATTTGCCCCAATGTCATTCGCTTAGGGAAACCCCTCCCCCTGCCCCCCTCCCCAAAGGGGCGGGGGAACGCTGTCTTATGAGCTTTCGCCCCTGCGCCTCCCCCCTT
>JAFXQD010000045.1 GCA_017527365.1 Oscillibacter sp. | reverse complement strand
TTGCTGTGGTCAAAATGTTCAGAAAAAGCGCAATTTGTCTGAAATGATGCCAGAAATCTAATTCGAAAATTTTATGTCATTTTTGTATTTGCCTGAAACAGTTTCTAAAAGTTGCAAATTCCGCAATTTCTAAATTTGGGGTTTTTTGATTTTTGAGCAAAACGTTTGAAAAACAGTTCTATTTACTCAGTTTTCAGAACATTTTGGGGGATGAAAACTTTCTACTCTCCAGTTATGAAACGGGAGCGCGGTTACGGGAAGTTCTGTCCGTGACGCTGAACGACATTGACCGCAGCGGAGACTTCATACCGGTTCGCATTATGGGAAAAGGCTCCAGAGTCCGCACGGTTCCCCTGATGCCGGAAGTCGCGGCTCATCAATGCCAAGCGCGGGAAATCCCATTAATCCAAGGATTTCCCGCGCTTTTAGTGATAACATGATTTTGTGTATAAATAAAGTGCGGCGTGGTTGGCAGAGCGGTCATCAGACCGAGAAGCCCGTATTTGTTGACAAATCCCATGACTGCTTCTTGTTTTCGCACGGTTGGCTGGCGGTTCATGCACTTCATGCCGACTTTCAAAGCGTCGAGCGTAATCGGTTCGGCGACTTTCAGGGGATTGTAGATTTCCGGCGTGGCGTTCGCGGCGGACATAATATAAAGGAGGGAATTTGCGTCGCGTCTCAATTCGTAGCGGTCGTAGCGCACCCAGTAGAAACTCGAATGCTCAAACAGGCGTTTTATCTTCCCGCGCCTCCTCTTCCTTAAAATGTGTCCTGCCCTGTAGGCATCCATAAATTCCCGCTGTCTTTTCGTCAGCGTTCCGCCGCTGTTCCTGTGTTCCGCGAGACGCCGGAACAGCTTTTTGCGCAGACGCGCAAGCAGACGGCTCAGTTTCTTGCGGATGTTCCGGTCTGTTTGCCCAAGTATTTTTTCCAGACGCTCCGTACTGTATTTGCGGACGCAGAGGAAACACAGCAGTTCTCTGTACTCGTCTTTCAAAAGTCTCTCTCCCATCAAGAAAGGAGTTGTTTTTCGAGCTGTTCCATGATATACTGCGAGAGAGGAAAGGGGGAATTTCCATGAATATCAAAAAAAGCCTCGCTGACGAATCGAACACGCTGTCGCGGGAGGCGGTTATTATCCGCACAAGCGTTATCGGCATATTGGCAAACGTGTTTTTAGCGTCGTTCAAGTCGGCGGTCGGGATTCTGTCGCATTCCATCGCCGTGACGCTCGACGCGGTGAACAACCTGTCCGACGCGGCGTCGTCGCTCATTACGATTATCGGGACGCGCCTCGCCGCTAAGGAGCCGGACAAAGACCACCCGTTCGGGCACGGCAGGGCGGAATACCTCAGTTCCATGCTTATCGCCGTGCTGGTGCTCTACGCCGGGGTGACCGCGCTTGTGGAATCCGTCAAGAAGATACTGCGCCCCGACACGCCGGACTACGCCCCCGCCGGACTGCTTATTATCGCCGTGGCAGTGCTCGTCAAGTTCCTGCTGGGACGCTATTTTAAGGCCGTCGGGAAGCGCGTGCAGTCGGATTCGCTGGTGAACTCCGGCGAGGACGCGTCCATGGACTGCGTGATTTCGGCGTCCACGCTGTTGGCGGCGGGCGTTTATTTGGCGTCCGGCGTCTCGCTGGAGGCGTGGCTGGGCGCGGTTATTGCGGGATTCATCATCAAGTCGGGGGTGGAGATGTTGCAGAGCGCGATTTCCCGCATTTTGGGCGAGCGTCCGAACGCGGAACTGTCGAACGCAATCCGGAAAACGGTTTGCGCCTTTCCGGGCGTGTCGGGCGCGTATGACTTGGTGCTTCACAATTACGGCCCCGACATGTTCCAAGGCTCCCTGCACATCGAAGTCCCGGACACGTATTCCGCCTATCAGTTAGACGAGCTAATCCGCAAAATTACTGTGGAAGTCTACCGAAAACATCGCGTGATTCTAACGGCTGTGGGCGTGTACTCCCTGAACACGCACGACGAAAACGCCGTGAAAATGCGGGAGGCGTTGAAGGAAGCCGCGCTGAACTGCCCGTACATTTTGCAAATGCACGGCTTTTATCTCAACGAGGCGGAAAAGAAAGTCCGGTTCGACGTGATAGTGAGCTTTGACGCGCCCGACCGGAAGGCGGCTTGCCGGAAAGTGGAGGCCGCCGCCGCCGCGCTCTACCCGGACTACAGCTTTCAGATTGCCATGGACGCCGATTTCAGCGACTGAAGCGGCGGAAATTTTGGCGAGAAATTGAAAAGTCCTTCTATTTTGGGTAGGGCGAGGCGTAGCGCCGGGAGGGACGGACATGGATAAAGCGGAAAGGAGGGAAATTCCGGAGGCGGAACAGCCTTATCAAATGCCGGACAACTGGCTGAGTTACAGCAATCCTTGAAGCAGAGCTTGCGCCCGTATGCTACTTCTGATTTTCACTCCGGCTCGTCCCAGTTTAACGGATTCAAGTTACCATAAATTTTTCATTCATATAACGTCGAAAGGGGGATTGCGTATGCTGTTGGCGGTTGACGTTGGCAACTCCACGACTTCCGTCGGGCTTTTCCGTTCGCGGGACGAACTCTGCTTTCTGGCGTCCGTCCACACGGACAGCCGGAAAACCGCCGACCAAATCAGCGTGGACTTTATGAATTTGTTCTCCCTCTACGGCTACTCCAAAACGTTCGTGACGGGCGCGATTTTGTGCAGCGTCGTCCCGCCGCTCAACTTCATGATGGAAAAGGCGCTCGCGCACCTGCTCGGACGCCCGCCCATGGTCGTGGGGCCGGGCATCCGCACGGGGCTGAACATCCGCCTTCCCGTGCAGACGCAGATGGGCGCGGATATTGTCGCCAACGCCGTCGCCGCCCTTGAGCGCTTCCGCCCGCCCATAGTCACTATCGACATGGACACCGCCACCACAATCGGGGTCATTTCGGAAGGCGGCGCCTACGAGGGCGGGCTGCTTCTCCCCGGCGTGCAAGTCTCGCTGGAAGCCCTCAGCCGGAGCGCCGCGCAACTGCCCGACATTTCCATCCGGCGCCCCAAATCCCTGATAGGGCGGAGCACCGAGGAATGTATGCGTTCCGGCATTGTGTACGGCACGGCGTCCATGCTCGACGGGCTCATAGACCGAATCCGGGAGGAGTTCCCCGGACGGGAGCTGACCGCCGTCGCCACGGGCGGCAACGCCCCCGTGATTGTCCGCTACTGCCGCAACCCGATTGTATACGACAAGTACCTGCTCATGAACGGGCTCTGGACGATTTACCAGAAAAACAGCCCGCCGGAATGACGGCGCCCCGCAAGACGGGGATTTTTTAGCGCAAAGGAGATTTTTGCTTATGGAACGAACAGCCTCAAACGCAAGGGCAAAGCGGCAGTCGCAACGGCTTACCTGCGCGGCGGTATGCCTCGCGCTCTGCCTCGCGCTCCCCTTCCTCACCGGGCAAATCCCGCAAATCGGGCAAGCGCTCAGTCCCATGCACATTCCGGTTTTCCTCTGCGGCTTCCTCTGCGGCGCGCCCGACGCCGCCCTTATCGGCTTTGTCGCGCCCTTACTGCGCAACGCGCTTTTCGCCATGCCCGCCATGCCCGGCGCGATTGCAATGGCCTTTGAGCTGGCGACATACGGCTTTGTAACCGGATTCCTGTACAAGAAACTCCCCAAGAAAACGCCGTTCCTGTACGCCGCGCTCCTGTCGGCCATGGTCGCCGGACGGCTCGTCTGGGGCGCGGCGCGGTTCGTCCTCGCTGGGCTGAACGGCTCTTCCTTCCCGTTCTCCGCGTTTCTGGCGGGCGCCGTCACGAACGCCGTCCCCGGCATTATCCTGCACATCGTCCTTGTGCCCGCCGTCGCCGCCGCGCTACACAGAGCCGGGTTCCTTGCCTATGGCGACTAAATTAGAAGCAATGCCCGTGGTAGCGGAACTGGAACGGGTTCTCGTTGACCGCGCCGGGTCTCCCGAAAAACCGTTCCTCGCGGCGATAGAAGGCCGTTGCGGGTCGGGGAAATCGACGCTGGCGGCGTATCTTGCGGCGCGGCGCGGCTGGAGCGTCATACACGCGGACGACTTTTTCCTGCGCCCGTCCCAGCGGACGCCCGAACGTTACGCCGAACCGGGCGGAAATCTGGACAGGGAACGCTTTTTAGAAGAAGTATTGGTTCCCCTGCGGAGCGGGCGCCCCGTCCGCTACCGCCCTTTCGATTGCCGCTCTATGCGCTTGCGGGAGGCGGTTTCCGTAACCCCGACGCCCGTCGTTTTGATTGAGGGCTCCTATTCCTGCCACCCCCTCTTCCGGGACTTCTACGACCTGCGCGTGTTCCTGACGGTTGACCCGGAAACGCAGGCGGCGCGCATTCTGCGGCGCAACGGCGCCGAAAAGGCGGTGCTGTTCGCAAGCCGCTGGATTCCCATGGAGGAGCGTTACTTTCAAGCGTTTTCCGTCCGGGAACGGTGCGATTACGTCTTGGACATGTCCGATTGAACGCGAAAAGCCTTCCCCGCACGGGGGAAGGCTTGGCTCTTCATCGGAATTACAGCTTACCGCCGGAAGTCGCAATGCCTTCGACGAACTGCTTTTGGAAAATCACGTAAATGACGACCATGGGCAGTACGGCGAGGGTGGCGGCGGCCATCATCGCGGGGTAGTCGTTGGCGTACTGCCCGACCATCTTGGACAGCGCGGCGGAAAGCGTCGTCGTGAGGGCGTTCGTGTTGACAATCATCGGCCACATTAAGTCCTTGAACGCGAACACGGCGGTGAAAATGCCCAGCGAGACCATCGACGAGCGGGTCAGCGGCATCATAATCAGGAGGAATTGTTGCCCGATATTGCAGCCGTCAATGCTGGCGGCTTCCTCCAAGTCGCGGGGCAAGCCCTGATAGCCAGTCTTGAGCAGGTACGTGCCGAACGCCGTCACAAGTCCGGGAAAGACAAGTCCGAAGGTCGTGTTGAGCATTCCCATTTTGGAGACCATCAGATACTGCGGGATGATGAAAATCTGTCCGGGCACCATCATCTGAATGAGCACCAGCGAGAACATGAGCGTCTTTCCGGGGAATCTCAGCCGCCCGAAGGCATAGCCCGCCATCGTCGCGGTGAGGCAGGCGCACACCACGCGGAAGAAAATCATCAAAAGCGTGTTCTTGTAGAGGATGAGGAAGTTGTAGGAAACCCAGACGGTGGCGAAATTCTCCCAGTGCCAGCCGTTGGCGGGGAAAATGTAGAACGGGTCGACGGAAATGGCTTCCTGATTGGTTTTGACAGCCGTCAGAATCATCCACGCGAACGGCACAATCATGACGAAAGCCATAACCGTGAGAATCACGTACATGATAACTTTATTCATGCGGTCCCTTGCGCGAGCGCTTTCCATGACGCAATCCCCCTTTCCTTAATTGTAGAATACCAGCTTCTTCTCGGCCTTCTGCATAATGACAGTCAGGATGAGAATAAAGACCAGCAGAACCATAACGAGCGTGGCGCCGTAGCCCCGGTTGCCGTTCGTGAAGGCGTACTGATAGAACAGGTACACGACGGACTGCACTTGCTTCAAGGCTTGGTTCGTCTTGTCCATGACCATGAACATGAGGTCGAACACGGTCAGGGCGCCGATGAGGCGGGTTTGGACGATAAAGAACGTGGTGGGGCTGAGAAGGGGAATGGTGATATAGAAGAACTGGCGGATACCAGTGGCGCCGTCGATGTCGGCGGCCTCGTAGTAGTCGTGGGGGATTTCCTGCAAGCCGGAGATGAACAAGACCATGTTGTAGCCGATAATCGACCACACGCCGATGACGCCGATAGAAATCCACGCGATTTTCGGGTCGTTAATCCAGCCGATTTTCGTATGGAAGATGTTGTTGAGGAGCCCGAACTGCTGGTTGTAGAGCCAGCGCCAGACCATGGCGACGGCGGCGGGGGCGCAGACCATGGGCAGGAAGAAAATCGTGCGGTAGGCGGACGTGCCGGGGAGCTTCTTGTTCAGGAACACAGCCAGAACCAGCGCGATTGCCACGCCGAACGGCACTTCAATGAGGGCGTATTTCACCGTGTTCCACAGGGACTGCCACGTTTCCGGGGCTTTCAGCACGGTCAAGTAGTTGGCAAGCCCGACAAAGGTATTGCCCCGCCCGAAGTCCCCTGTTTTGCACAGCGACTGCCAGACGGTGTCGAAGATGGGGTAGAAGTTCAGGATAATCAACCCCAGCATGGTGGGCAGGATAAACGCCCATGCCCAGAGCGCCGCGTTTTTCTCGGCGGCTGTCATTTTCTTGGTCAAATTGCTCCTCCTCCTTCTTGGTATGTATTCCGTCGTTTGAGTTCACTTTCTTAACAAAGCGACGGCGCGGACGGACGCGGCGCGGTTCGCCCGCGCTGTCGGGAATGCGCGGCGGGGGCAAGGACAATCGGTTTCCCCGCCGCGCTACAGCGCGTTATTCCGCCGCGATAGCGTCCTCAATGATGGTTTGGGCGTTGTCGCAAGCCTGCGCCATGGTCGCCTCGTCGGCCGGGTTGAGCCAAGCGGCAAGGAAGGCGTCCTGCTGAATCTTGTCCTCCCACACGGTGGTGTTGCGGGTGTAGGGACGGAAATACAGCGTGCCCTCTTCCTCAATGCGGTTGAAGGCGGAAACGTCCATGCCGGGGAAGGCGTTGTTGAACGCCTCGGAAACGCCGGGCATACCCGCCATGGTCACGCCGAGCTCCGCCTGTTTGGTTTGCCCCGCCTCGTTGCAGAAGTAGGAAATCAGGCTGTAAGCGGCGTCGGGGTTGGCGGTGGAAGCGGCGGCGGCCCAGCCAAGCCCGTTGTAGCAGGACTGGCGCTCGCCGGGGTCGCACTGGCCGTTGCCGTTGGCGTCGCCGTAAGGCAGGAGCGCCCACTTGTAATTGTCGTGCCCCTCGGCGGTGTAGAAGGAGTTAATCATCCAAGAGCCCTGCGTAATCATGGCGCAGAGGTTGGACTGGAACAGGGAGTCGGTGCCGGTCTCGGCGACGACGGGCTGGGGCGCGGCGACGCTCAGAATCTTGCGCATCATTTCCATGCCGGCCTTGCCCTCGGCGGAGCCGATGGTCGTGCCCTTGTGGTCGTCGGTGATGATTTGGGCGCCGTAATCGTACACAAGATTATACCAGCCGTCTTGGTTGTTGGACGTGTTCATGGCGTAGCCGTACACGCCGTCGGCGGCTCCCGCCTCCGAAATGGCCTTGGCGGCCTCGTACACGTCGTCCCAGCTCCAGTCGTCGGTCGGGGTCTCCACGCCGTACTTGTCGAAAATCGCCTGATTGTACAGCAGGGCGATGGTGTCATGGTCTTTCGGAAGCGCGTACTGCGAGCCGCCGGAGTTGTAGAGGTCCACAATGCCGGGGTAGTATTTCGTCATGTCGATGGAATCGTCATTGGCGATGTAGTTGTCGAGGTTGAGGAGCAGGTCGTTCTCCATGTACATCTGCGCGGTGTTGGAGTGCATCCAGAACACGTCGGGCATGGTGCCGCCGGAGGCGCCGGAGCTTAACAGCGTCCAGTAGCTGTCCCACGTGATGACGTTGATGGTGACGGGCACGCCGGATTCGGCGGACCATTCGTCGGCGATTTGCTTCAGTCCGGCGAGCTGGTTGTTGTCCCAGATGGCGACTTGCAATCCGGAGGAGGCGGACGCGCCGCCGCCCGCGTTGCCGCCGCCGGAGGCTTCCCCGCCGCCGGAAGGCGCGGCGGCGCCACCGCCGCAAGCCGCGAGCATGGCGGTCATGGCAAGAGCCATAGCCAGAGCAAGAAACTTCTTCATGTTCATAATCTTCCTCCTTGTGATGTAAGCGGCGTCGGGGAATCGGCGCGGACGCGCCGCAAAGCGCCAACCCGTCAGCCGGGCGCGATAAGCGTGAAACGCGCTACTATGCAGTTTATCGCAACATGGAATTTTGTTGTATGGGCAAATGTCGCGTTTTTATGGAATTGTGTGATTTTGCGGGAGTTATTCCGGAATGTATTGGATAATCTGCCCAAAAAAGCATGTTTTTTTTGTGTCTTTTCCAAAACGTCAAACACGCTTTCTCAGGCTTAGCCGACAAAAAATAAGACCTCGCTCAGATGGAAGAACAGCCGCAGAGCCGTTGAGGACTTTGAAATGCTGAAAAGAGAAATCGTGCCGCCGCTTGCCGGAGGCATGGTATAACTTTTCTTAATCGGGAATGAAATAGCGCCTATGTTATGTTATCTGCAAAACCGTAAAAAACGTAAGCGGCGGAGGGAAGGGCTGTAGTCAGGACAAGATTACAAAAAAGCGACCTGTGCGGTTGAGTTGCGGAAAGGAGAAAAATGTAGTAAAATCAAAAGACCTGTTAGGCCTTATTTGAAAAATGCGGCAGATTCGTCAAAGTAACCAAATCATAATAGCCGCCGTATATACGAACGTGAGAAAAGACTTGTCAAGTTTGTCATATCTTGTGGCAACGCGGTGAAACCATTTCGCCTTCTGAAAGAAGCATTCCACAAGATGACGCTCTTTATAAAGATAGTAATCCGCTTCCCACGGTTCCTTTGCGTTGCTTTTACTATGAAACCATCGTCTCTGTGGGAAGGTTCATTTGGGCATAATGCCCCCTTAGCCCCAAAAACAAACGTTTGCGGGCATGGATAGGGAAGTTGTGAAATCACACTGGCACGACAACCGTAGCAGTCGGCTCAGACCAGCCTAACGCGTGAAGTTTTTTGAGACACGCCCGAATTTTGCTGTCCTTGTTAAACTGGTTGTACTAATCGGCTCCGAGGTCATGAAACGGGACGTTATCCTTGAGAATATGGTAAATTGCGATTAACATGGAGTGCGCTACCGCCGGACAGGCGCGTTTTTTGCCGCGATGCGCGCAAATTCTCGTATATTGCGCGGCGTGTCCCAAAAGAAGCGAACAAAAAACAAGGCATGACGGCTCCAAATGTGGTATACTGAGCTTGCAAGCATCCGCAGTATGCCG
>JAFXQD010000044.1 GCA_017527365.1 Oscillibacter sp. | reverse complement strand
TTCACGCAGTCGGGCGGAATTTGCAGGGCTTCCGCCAACGCCGCCTCCATGCGTTCGCGGTACGGCGACAGCTTCGGCGCCTGCGCGATTACGGTCGCGTCAACGTTCACGACGGCAAAGCCGCGTTCGCGCAGGCGCCCGCGCACGTCGCGCAACAGTAATAGGCTGGAAATGCCTTTATATTGCGGGTCGGTATCGGGGAACAATCGCCCGATGTCGCCCAGACGCGCCGCGCCGCAGAGCGCGTCCATGACGGCGTGGGTCAGTACGTCCGCGTCGGAGTGCCCCAAAAGCCCCCTGTCCCACGGGATTTCCACGCCGCCGAGTACCAGCGGGCGCCCCTCGACAATCCTGTGCACGTCGTAGCCGTGCCCGATTCTAAGCGCCGTCATGATTTGCCCATCCGTTTCTTTAAAACCGCCTCCGCGAAAATCAGGTCAACGGGGGTGGTGATTTTCAGGTTTTCCTCCTCGCCGTCAATCAGGAACACGACTTTTCCGAGCCGCTCCACGGCGGAGCAGTCGTCGGTGAGTTCGGCACCGGATTCCGACGCGGCGTGAAGGGCGGCTTTCAACAGGTTCGCGTCGAAAACCTGCGGCGTCTGCGCGGCGCGGAGCGCGTCGCGGCTGACGGTGCGCTCAATCATGCCGCCCTCTTTGACGCGCTTTATCGTGTCTTTCAGGGGAACGGCGGGCGCCGCCGCGCCGCAAACCTCCGCCTTCTCTATCACGCGGTCAACCAAGTCGGGCGTGACGAGCGGGCGGGCGCCGTCGTGGACTGCGAACAGCCCCGCGTCGCGTCCGGCCTCCATGGCGGCGCGGAGCACGGATTCCTCCCGCGTCGCGCCGCCGACGACAACCTTTTTGCACTTCGTCACGCCGTACTCCTTGCACAGCCGCGAAACTTCCTCCAAGTCCTCTTCCCGCGCCGCCACGACGATTTCGCCCACGCGTTGCGCCAGTTGCAGGGACATGAGCGACCGCACGAGCACGGGCGCGCCGCACAGCGGCAGAAACAGCTTATTCGCGCCCTTCATCCGTTGCGACGAGCCCGCCGCCGGAACTAACGCCGCGCACTTCGGGCGACTCTTACGTAAAAAGGAAAACACGCGCAATTCCTCCGTTTTGGCTTATGATATTCCGCGCCGCCGCGACGGTCACGGGGTTTCTCTGGGCGCAGACTGCCGCCGCCCGCGCCCGTCGTCCTTGCGCATGGCGTCCATCAGACTGCTTTCCACGTCCTCGTAGTCGCTCCGCTTGGCAAGCACGATTTCCGAAATGATAATCTGCTTGGCGTTGTAGAGCATTTTCCGCTCCCCGGTGGACAACCCCCGCTGGCTTTCGCGCCGCACAAGCGACTTGACCACCCGCGCCACCTCGTACAAGTCCCCGCTCTTCAAACGGTTGAGGTTTTCCTGATAGCGTTTGTTCCAGTTGGAATTGGCCTCGACGCTCAGGCCGGGAATGGCGTCCATGAGCTTGTCGGCCTCGCTCTCCGTGATAACGTCACGGATACCGACGGTTTCGGCGCTGGACGTGGGAATCTTCAGCACCAAGCTACCAGTCGGCATATTGAACACATAGAACTTCTTCTTCACGCCGGCGACCTTCTCTTCCACAATGTCCTCGATTTGCCCGGCGCCGTGCAGGGGATGCACGACATAGTCCCCGATGCTGAACATAGCGGCGAACCTCCTCTCTAAACTGCCTTGGCGGGGTACCAAACCAGCCGTCTCCGTTTCCGGATTTCCTTATCGTACAATTCAATCATAGCACAGTCCGGCAGAATTTACAAGAGGAAATTTTGAAAAATTCAAGAAAAAAATAGCGGGCGGAGGGGAAATTCCGTCCGCCCACGTGTTTTTCATAATGAGAAATTGCGGGAATCAATGCTATTTCCCATGGTAACGGAAAGCGTTTCCGTTTGTGCAATCTGCCGAACGCCGACGAAAAGGAGGCGCGGCAATCGCGGAAAAGCCCGCGCCTGCGGTCAGCGCTTGTTGGAGCGGCGCCAGATTTTCATCTTTTCGGCGGCGGCAATCAGTTCTTCGCGGAACTGCGGGTGCGCGATGGAAATCAGCCCTTCGGCGCGTTCCCACGTCGATTTTCCTTTCACGCTGAACTTGCCGTACTCCGTCACGAGATATTGCAGGTTCGTCCGCGTCGCCGTCACGACGGAGCCGTCCAGCAGAGTGGGGCGAATGCGGGACTTCAATTCCCCGGTTTTCTTGTCCTTGACGGCGGAGGACATGCAGATAAAGCTCTTGCCGCCCTTCGACAGGTACGCGCCCATGACGAAATCCTGCTGCCCGCCCGCGCCGGAAATGTGGCGGGTTCCGCTCGATTCCGAGGAGACCTGCCCGTACAAGTCCACGTCGACCGCGCCGTTGATGGAGATGAAGTTGTCGATTTGCGCCAACAACGGCACGCTGTTGACGTAATCCACGGGCGCCGCCATGCAGGCGGGGTTGTTGTGGATGTACTTGTAAAGTTTCTGCGTGCCCGCCGCGAACGCGTACACCTGCCGCCCCCGGTCGAACGGCTTGCATTTCCCGGTGAGCTTCCCGGCGGCGGCCATGTCCACAAAGCCGTCCACGTACATTTCCGTATGGACGCCCAAATCTTTCAGGTCGGATTCGGCGATAAGTTTGCCGATGGTGTTGGGCATGGAGCCGATTCCGAGTTGCAGGCAGGCGCCGTTCGGGATTTCGGGCACGACGAGATTCGCCACCGCCAAATCAATTTCAGAGGGGACGGTTTCGCCGCCGAGGTTTTCCATGGGCGGGTTGTCGCCTTCTACAATCATGGTCACGTCGTCGATATGCACGCAGTGGTCAAAGCCGCCCAGACAGACCGGGACGTTTTGGTTCACTTCTACAATAATCGTCTTGGCGACTTCGCAGACGGCTTTCAGGTGGGAGCCGCCGGGGCCAAAGTTGAAGTAGCCGTGCTCGTCCATGGGCGCGACTTGGAACATGGCGACATCCAAGGAGCCGATTTCGTTCCGGTAAAAACCGGGCAGTTCGGAGTAGCGCATGGGGCTGTAGAACGCCACGCCCTCGTTGATAGCCTTCCTGCCGATTCCGGACATATGCCACGAGTTGAAGATAAAGTGTTCGGGGGCGTCGGGCACGTCGAAAACGGCGGGGCGGTGGAGCAGGATTCCGCCGCGGATTTTCACGTCCGTGAGCTCCTCCCAGCGTTTGGCGAGGGCTTCGTCCAGCTTGCGCGGCGTGCAGACGCACCAGCCGTAGTCCACCCAGTCGCCGCTTTGCACGGCTTTGACCGCCTCGTCCGCCGTCTTGAGCTTCTGCTTGTACTCTTCCTGATAGCCCATGTCGTTTCCTCCTGTCGTAATTCCCGCCCGACAAGGAATCCGGCGGGGCGTTGCGTTCATTATACTGTCCGGCGGGGCGGATTGCAAGAAGAAAGCGAAAAAAACCGCAAAGTTTCGCGCCGGAAAACGCCGCGCCCGGAGGGAGACGCGTTTCCGCGAATCCCTTCCGGGCGTTATGCTCTGTTGTTCTTCATGGCGCTTACCTGTAGTCGTAGTCGGGGGCGGGAGCCTCGAACGGACGGCGGTTGGCGTACAAATCCGCGCCCAACAGCGCGAGAATCACGCAGACAGTCAGAAAGTTTAACATTTCGGACGCTCCTTTCAGCGGCATTCGTAATCGTAATCGGATACGCGCACGGGGTAATAAGGGGAACCGTGGTTCAAGCGGAAGTCGGCGCACACCAGAGCCAGAATCGCGCACAGCGCGAGGAAATCCGGCATGGTTGGGGAACGCTCCTTTCAGCGGTTGTCGTAGTCGGAATCGTAGGCGGAGTAGGGCGCGGAGAAGTATTTCTCGCGGTAGTCGCTGGAAATCCAGAGCGCGACGCCCAAAAAGCCGAGAATCACGCCGACGGTAATGAAGTCTAACATGGGAATCTTCCTTTCAAGGCAAGCCCCGCGAGGGGCGGCAATTTGTAAAACAGTTTTATCAACCTTGCGACGCGCATTGTACAACGCTTTTACGAATTTGTCAAGGGCTTTTGCGGATATTTTTAATAAATTTTTATACTATAAAAAGGACGCGAAACGCCCCGCCGAATATCGCGGGGCGTTCGGATGTCAAAAAGGAAGGCGGCGGTTTTCCTGCCGGCAGTCCAGAACCGCGTCAAGGTAGACGTTCCGGTCTTCAACCATGAAAACGGCTTTGTACCGTTTGCAAAACAGGGCTTTGCGGTACAGCCCCTTCGGAAGGTTGGCGTCCGTCTCCGCAGGGAACTGGTACGGATTGTCGCCTAATTCGCGCAACAAAGCCTCGAACCCGTCCGCGAGCCGCAGGGCGGCGGGCTTGCTGGCTTTGGCGAGGAAACGTGCGTGGCGAATCAGCATTTTGTCGGCGCGCTCCGCCACAACCACGTTATATTTCGCCATTTCCGCCCTCCCCGGCAACGGCGTCGCGCATGTCGGACAGCACGTCCCAGCCGTCGCGCCCCCGATAGCCGTCAAGCCGCGCCGTCCGCGCCTCCAGCAAATCGGCGTAGAGCGCGTTCGAGGAATCCAGCGACAGCGACAGCGGCACGGCGCGTTCCCGGACAATCTGTTTCAGGAACATAGTGACAGCCCCCGTCATGGTCATTCCGAGCTCCGACAGCGCTTCCTCCGCCTGCGCTTTCAAGTCGGAATCCACGCGGATACTTAAATTTGCGTTTCCCGGCATTTCCTCACGTCCTTTCCGCCCCGATTGTACTACGTTGCGTATGCGTTGTCAAGGCGGAAACGGGCGGGCGCCTGCGCGGGAATCAGGATTGCGCGGGCTTTTTCGCGCCGGAACGCTGGAAGAACACCGTCCCGCCCACAACCGCAAGCCCGATAACGTCCGTCAGCGCGCCGGGAATCATCATCCCCAGCCCCCCGGCGGCGAGCAGGACGCGGAGCGCGGGGGGAATCGGGCGGTACAGGTAGCCGTTGAGCGACGCCGCCACGCCGAACAAGCCGATAAGCGACGTGACCACAATCACGGCGGCGCCGAACGCGCCCGAAACCCCCGACACGTCAACCAACAGCATGGCGGGGTTGAGCGCGAAAATGTAGGGCACGATAAACGCCGCGATTGCAAGGCGCGTGGCGTTGAAGGCGGTTTTCATGGGCGGAGCCTTGGCAATCGCGCTCCCGGCGTAGGCCGCCAGCGCGACGGGCGGCGTAATGTCGGCGACAATGCCGAAGTAGAACACAAAGAAATGCGCCGCAACCGTCGGAATGCCAATCGCGGGGTTGATGAGAATCGGGGCGCAGGTCGCCGCCATAATGCAGTAGTTGGCGGTCGTGGGCACGCCCATGCCCAGCACGATACAGCACAGCATGGTCAGGACAAGCGCAATCATGGGCTTGCCGCCCGACACGGAGACAATCGCCGTAATGAGCCGCGACGCCAGCCCCGTGGACGTAATGCACCCGGCGACAATCCCCGCCATCGCGCAGGCGACGGCGACGGTAATCGTGCCCCGCGCCCCCGCCTCCAGCGCGTCGACCGCTTTCGCAAACGTCAGCTTTTCCTCCGGGTAGAAGAAGCCGTTCAGGACGCCCACGGCGATTGTCACAAGAATCGCAATCGCGGCGGAGTAGGCCATAGAGCGCGTGGACGTGGACACCAGCCACACAAGCACGACGAGCGGCAACAACAGGTAAATCTTTTTCGCAAGCACGCGGAATTTTGGCAACTGGTCTTTCGGAATGCCTTTCAAGCCGAGTTTCCGCGCCTCCAAGTGCACGGCGATATAGATTCCGGTGAAGTAGAGCACGGCGGGCAGAATGGCGGTCAGGGCTACTTTCGCGTAGCTCACGCCCATGTACTCTGCCATGAGGAACGCCGCCGCGCCCATAATCGGGGGCATAATCTGCCCGCCCGTGGACGCCGCCGCCTCCACCGCCCCCGCGAACTCTCCCTTGTACCCCGTGCGCTTCATCATGGGTATCGTGACAGAGCCCGTCGTGACGGTGTTGCCCACCGACGAGCCGGAGACCATGCCGCAGAGCGCCGACGAAATCACGGCGACTTTCGCGGGGCCTCCCGCCGACGCCCCCGCGACGGAGTTCGCAAGCTGTATGAAAAAGTTGGAAATCCCCGTGCGCTCCAAGAACGCCCCGAAGATGATGAACACGACAATATACTTTGCGCACACGTCAACGGGCGTGTTCATAATGCCCGTTTTGGCGTAGTACATATCGTATAAGGCTTTTTGAAAGCGCGTGGTGGAAAACGTGTAAATCAGCAGCGCGCCAACAACGAACAGAATCGGCACGCCCACGCTCCGGCGGCACAGTTCCATGAGCGCGAGTATCGCTATCACGGCCATTGCGACCATGAGCGGCTGTTTCGTGATGGCGGTGGACTGCCGCACGATTTTCGCGGCGTGGAAGGTGTAGTAGAACAGGGACGCCGAACCCGCCAGCATGATGAGAACGTCGTACCACGGCATATAGTTCGGGCGCACGTCGCGTTTCCGCGCCGGGTAGTTGAGATAGCCGATGATGAGTATCATGCCCAGAAAGGCGGTGAGGGTGATTTCGCGCAGGCCGCGAAAAGTCAGCGTCGTGTAAATGCAGTAGACGGAGAACGCCGCCATAAGAACGCGGATAACGAGTTTCGGCGGCCCTTCCCAGAGGCGGACGTTGGATTCCCGGTCGTACTTCTTCATGACCGCTTCCACGTCCGCCATAGCCCCGGCGCCGCCGTCGGGCAGAACGGAAATTTTGTCGTTCGGGTTCATGGAATGCTCCTTTCGTTTGGGAATGCAAGAGCCGCGGCGGATTGGGATTCGCCGCGGCTTTTGGGACGCCTTCCGCTAAGGCTTTTTGCGCCCTTTTCCGCGAAAGCTTACTTTACGGGGACTTCATAGCCCTTTTCGGCGAAGTAGCGCGCCGCGCCGGGATGGTACGGCACGGAAGTCACGGACGCCGCGAAGTCAAGGTTGAGTTCCGCGCCCTTGGCGTGGGCGGATTTCACGGCGTCGAGGTTCTCAAACACGCCGGAGACGAAGTTGTAAACGTCGTCTTCCGACACGTCGTCGCGGGCGACGACCACCGCGCCCACCGCGACGGTCGTCGCGTCGCCGGGGAGTTCGTATGTCGCCGCCGGGATAACGTTCATGGTGTAGTAGGGCGAGGAGGCCACTAAAGCGTTGATGTGGTCGTCGTCAAGCCCGATAAGGTACACGGCCTTGGTCGCGGCAAGGGACGTGACGGCGTTTGTGGGGGCGCCCGCCACGACGAAAGCCGCGTCAATTTTGCCGTCCTGCAAGCTGTCGGCACTCGTGCCGAAGGACTCGTAGACGGGGTTAATGTCGGTTTCGGCGTCGATTCCGTAGGCGCTGAGGATGTCCACGGCGTTGAAGTAGGTGCCGGAGCCGGCGTCGCCCACGGAGACCGTTTTGCCCGCCAAATCCGCCACGCTTGTCAGGTTGGGGTCAAGCGTGACAATCTGCACTTGCTCGGTATAGAGCGCGGCGACGGTCGAGAAGCCGGGGACGGCCTCGTCAAAGAGGTTGGTGCCCTCGTAGGCGTAGGACATTACGTCGGACTGCACGAAGGCAATTTGCGCGTCGCCGTCGGAGAGGGCGAGAATGTTGGCTTGGGAGCCGCCGGAAGTAATCGCCGTGACGGTGGTGCCGGTGGCGGCGCTGACCTGCCCGGCAAGGACGCTTCCGAGGGCGTAATAGGTGCCTTGGTCGCCGCCCGTGGTGAAAGTCAAACTGCCGCTGGGCGACGCGGAAGCGCGCCCCGACGCGCCGCCGTTCCCGGAAGGCGCGGCGGAGCCGCCGCAGGCGGTCAGAGCGCCCATCAAGAACAGCGCGGAAAGCAAAAGGGAAATCGTCTTTTTCATAAGCTCTTCCTCTTTTCATCAATAGTCCAAAACAAACGGGCAAAAAACCCCAGAGAAATTATACCCCGTCCCGGCGCGGCTTGCAAGCGTTTTCAAGGAAACTCCATAATTTTGGGGAAAACGCCGAAAAACGCGCCGTTTCGCGCCCGTAATTTGCGCCCTGTGACGGGATTCGCGCAAAAGCGCGGCCTCCGGATTCCGGAGACCGCGCCGCGCCTTCCGCGCTACCGTTGGACGGGGACGGACAGCGCCGCGACTATCGGCGCGGAGCGGGCGTCCAGCAGGAACAGCTTCGCGTCGGCGGGGACGCCGCCGCAGGGGATTTGAACGGTTCGGTTGCTTTCCGACAGCGGCAGGGACGCCGCGCCGAGAAGCCGTCCGGACGCGTCGCGCACGGCGCACAGCGCCGTTTGCACGCCCTGCGTCTTGAAGCGGTACGACAGCGACACGCCGCCCCCGGCGGCTTTGGCTTCCATCAGCGCCGCCGCCTCCGCCATCGTGAAGTCGCTGAAACTCGTCAGGATGAAACTCGCGTGCCACTGGTTTTCGACTTTCCGCAGGGCGACGCGGGGAATGGTTTCGACCGTCCCGTCCATGCGGTGGTGCAGAATCGTAAAGAAGGAAGGGTTGATGTTCGCCGGGACGGGCAACGTAATCTTGGCGGGGACTTTCAATTCCGTGCCGTCGGGCGTGAGGGACGCGCCGTTCGTGTCGAGCAGTTGCATGGAAAAGCGCACGGCGTGGGAATAGAGCGAGGGGGGGACTTCGTCGGCGTGGGCGGCGCCGAGGTGGAACACGACGGTTTGTCCAAGGTCAACGTTCAGCCCCGCGCCCACGACGCCGATATTCTGTTCCGGGAAAATCTCGTTCAAGCCGCCCGAAACGCGAATCTGCGCGTAATTGCCCGTGATGTTCTCCAACTGCGCGATTGCCGCCGCGGCTCCGGTATTGTCCGTGTCGGCGGACATCATCTCCACGAGCTTGTATGTGCCGAACCTGCGCACGTTGTCAATGGCAAGCTGTCGGTTGAGTTCGTCGGTGTTCTTGTCCACGCGGTCAACGATAGCCTGCAAATCGTCGTCTTCGCTTTTGATGTAACGCGCCATGCTCAGTTCCGACCAGTCGCTTGGGCGCGCCTTGTTGACATCGCCGCTCAGGGCGCGGATTTCCACGGAATAGTAGCCGCTCCCAAACTCGCCAATCATCTTTTCCGACGGCTTGAACTCGTAATGCCGGGGATAGAACGTCAGCACCGTGCCGACCTCTTTCGGCTTGGTGGGGTCTTCCTCCGTGTCGCCGCTGTCCTCCGTCGTGACGACCGTGCTTCCCTCCCCGCCGTCCGCGACCACTTCCTCTTCGTCATCTTTCGTCAGGGCGGCGACGTACCACCAGCGCGCTTCGTAGCCGATTCTATACAGGCTGTCCGCGCCTTCGTCGAGCGGCGGATAGATATAGACAGTAGACGCCTCCGTGACGTTCTTCCATCTCGGACGCTCCGGAGCGGTCAGGCGCGTTTCCGGGGCCTCGTAAATCCATGTGTCGGACTGCGCGGCTTCGCTGTCAAGATATTCGATTCCGTCGCCAATGGCGCGGACGGTGAAATAATACTCGCCGCTGCTGCGCGGGTTCCAAAAGAAGCGGAAATTGCTGTCCATCGTTCCGTCCGGCGTCGATTTCCATTCCTTGACCGTCTCAATCAGCGTCGGCTCCGCCTCCGGGTCTTTCATATACAGGTCAATCCGGTAGCGCCGCTGGCTCTCCGCGTCCACCGCCCAGTACATCATGCCCGGACATTCCGCGTATTCCGCGCCGAACGCGTCCGTTTGTATCTTTTCGGGCTGTTGCTTGCGGTAGTATTCCAAGAGGAAACGGTAGTCGCGCCCCCAGCCAAGGCGCGACGGCGGGGGGAGTTGGACGGGCTCTTTCGCGTCGCCGCTTCCCACGCCCTCGCCGCTGGTCACGCTCCCGCCGCTTCCCACGCTTCCGCCGCTACTTACGCTTCCGCCGCTGGCTACGCCGTCCTCCAGAAGCGCGGCGCGTTCCGTCTCCGAGGCGTCCGCGCCCAGTCCCGCGCCGCAGGCGACGCCCAGCAGAATCAGCGCGGCAAGCAATAAGCCGATTGTCCTTTTCATACCCAACCCCTCCTTCGGTTGCGTTACCCGTTCCGACCGATATGCCGCTTGAAGTCGTTCCACAGCTCCGCCACCCACGGCGGCACGGCGTCGCCGGGGGAATCGGGGGCGGCGGGGGTCTCCGGCGCGTCGGGCGCCTCCGGGGGCGGCGCCTCCCATGCCCAAGGGTCATAGTGGAACGTGCAAATTTCGGTCGGCGCCTTCGCCGCCTCGTCCGCCGTGCCCGCAGTGCCTTCGCCGAGGCACACGCGCACTTCCACTTTCGGGCAGAGGCTGTTTGCAATCAGGCCGCTGTCCGGGCAAACGTACACCCGGACATGGCAATCACAGGAAGTCGCGGGGGCGGCGCCGGGCGCGTACAGTTCGGCGTAAGTCGCGTCGCCCTGCACGGTGGCGTCGCAGAAGCCCGGAACGGCGAGCCGCCCGCACTTGGCGCAAATCGTCCGGCGCTCCATGCCGTCGGGAAGCGCAAAGGCGGCGGCGGGCAAGTCGGCGTGGACGCCGCGCATAATCTCCTGCCAGAGCGATTGCACTTCGTTCATATTTTGCGCGGCGTTGTCGTCGTAGCCGCTCCACACGCCGCAGGCGTAATAGGGGGAGTAGCCGACAAACCACAAATCGCGCTGTTCGGTGGTGGTTCCGGTTTTCCCGGCGAGCGGCTGTCCGGGGAAACTGGCGCGCCGCCCGGTGCCCGATATGAGCACGTCCTCCATGGCGGAAGTCAGGAGCGCGGCGGTGTCCCTGCTAACCGCCCTCCGGCTATGGGGAATCTTCTGCAATAGGACTTCCCCGTTTTGGTCAAGCACGCGTTCATAAAAATGCGGCTCCATATAAATGCCCTCGTTGGCGACGGCGGCATAGGCGGCGGTTAATTCAAGGTTGGTCACGCCGTTATGGGTGCCGCCCAGCGCCAGCGCCTCCACGCGGTCGGACTCGTCCAGATGTTCCAGCCCGAACAGTTTCAGGCGTTCCCAAACCGCGTCCATGCCGACATCCTGAAAGCATTGCAACGCCACCGTATTGACGGAATGGGCAATCGCCCGCCGCACGGTCATTTTCCCGCCGTAAGCGCCGTCGGAGTTTTTGACGGTCGTCCTGTCCGTTTTGTATTTCGTCGGGCGGTCGTCGTAGACCGTCCCCAGCGTGATTTGCCCGCGCTCCAAGGCCTCCGCATACGCGCCCAGAATCTTGAGCGTTGAGCCGGGCTGTCGGACGGAAGCCACGGCGCGGTTGAGGGCGCGGCTTACGGTCTTTTCCCCGCGAGCCCCGATAATCCCGCGCACGGCGCCCTTCGCGGGGTCGATGACGACCGCCGTAAACTGCGCGTCGGATTGCAGAATCTTCAAGTTCTCCTCGCAAATCCGCTGGATTTCGCTGTCCTGCGTGGTCTCGATGGTCAGGCCGCCGCTGTAAATCAACTCCCAGCATTCCTCCGGGGAATAGTTCCCGAAGCGCTCCAAGTCCTCCCGCACGGATTCCAGCGCGGCGTCCTCGAACCAACTGTAGACGGACGCAACCTGTCCGCCCTCCTCCGCCACGCGCCGGATTTCCGCGTATACGTCCTCCGCCTCCGCCTCGCCGCGCTCCGCCTCCGTCAGATAGCCTTGCTCCGTCATTTCGCGGAGTATCAGCCTCTGTCGGCTCCGGTTGTCCTCCTCGTGCCGCAGGGGGTTGTAGAGCGACGGGTTCTTTGTGATGGCGGCAATGGCGGCGGCTTCCGCCGTTGACAGGCTCCATACGTGCCGCCCGAAATATTTTAAAGACGCCGTCTCCACGCCCCACACCCCGCCGAGGTCGATGGTATTGAGGTAGTTTTCCAGTATCCAGTCTTTGTCTTTCAGGCTTTCCAGCACGACGGCGAGGTACTGTTCCTGTATCTTGCGCGTGAGCTTTTCGAGGGGCGTCCGCTCCTCCATGCCCGCGGCGAACATATTGTTTTTTATGAGCTGTTGGGTCAGGGTGCTTGCGCCCTGCGAAAAGCTCCGCGTCCGGATGTCCTCCACGACGGCGCGCCCGATTCCGCGAATGTCAATCCCGTGGTGCCGATAGAAACGCTGGTCCTCTATGGCTACGAACGCGTCGCGCACGGTTTGCGGTATCCGGCTGAGGGGGACGTATTCCCGGTTCGCCTCCTCCCCGGCGAGGTAGCGCATGACGTTGCCGTCGGCGTCAAGCATGGCGGTGCGGTAGCGTTGCGGCGCGACTTGCTTCAAGTCCAGTTGCGGGCTTGTCACGACCGCCCAGAACACGAACCCCGCCGCGCCGATAGTCGCCAAAGCCGCCAGAAACAGGAAGGCTTGCGCGACGTATCCGAAAAAGCCGGGCTTTTTCGCTTGCCTCTGTCGTTTCGGTTGCTTGCGTCTCATTTATCCGCTCCTTTCGCGGACGGTTTCCGCGCAGTTTTGCCGACATCATAGCGGATAACCGCCCCGGCGTCATGAACAGATTGTGAATTTTTCAATTTTGCCCGCCGCCGGGCGCTTCCCGCAGGGACGCGAAAAACGCCGAGAGCGTTTTCCGGCACTCCTCCTCCATGATTCCCCCCCGCACGGCGGTTTTATTCGGATAACCTTCCATAAAAAGGTTGACGACGCCGCCGCAGGCGCCCATGGCGCGGTCACGCGCCCCGAAATACAAGCGGCGTATGCGCCCGTTGAGTATCGCCCCGGCGCACATCGGGCACGGCTCCAGCGTCGCGTACAAGTCGCACTCGTCAAGGCGCCAAGTCCCCAAGGCGGCGTTGGCCTGCGCTATCGCTTCCATTTCGGCGTGGGCGTCCGTGCGCCGCGACGCCTCCCGGCGGTTGCGCCCGCGCCCCACGATTTCCCCCCCGCGCACAATCACGCAGCCTACGGGGACTTCCCCCGCCGCCGCCGCTTCCGACGCGAGGCGCAACGCCTCCCGCATATATTGGCTTTCCATAGCCCCACTCCCTGAATAAACGGGTTGTCCCGCCGTATAGGATAGCTATTGAAACGGCGGCGGATTCCGCGCTATACTATCATATCGGCACTAACGCCCCGAACGGAAAGACCGTTGCGGGCATAAATTAAGGAGGAACGCTATGGACGGACTTTCCGGCTTGTTAAGCGCGGCTATCGCTATTTTTCTGCTGGTCGCGCTGGCGCGTATTTTTACAGCCCCGCTTCGGCTTATCCTGACGCTGGCGGTCAACACGGTATCGGGGCTTATCGCGCTGTGGCTCGTCAACCTGTTCGCGCCCGTGACGGGGCTTTACATCGGCTTGAACGTCGTCAACGGCCTGATTGTCGGGGTGTTCGGGCTCCCCGGCCTCGTACTGCTCGTTCTGTTGAAGTGGGTTCTCTGACGCCCCGCGAAAAAATTCCGCCCGTGCGGAAGCGGCGGCGGAAACGCTTTTGAATTGCGTTTTGAGCTTTTGCGAGAAAAGCGGAGAAAACGCGAGAAAATCGGAGCTTCCGCGACGCAACGCGCAATTCCGCTTGACAACCCGCCCGGACAATGGCATAATGGGCGTCACGCTGTGAATTATAGCCCGCGAGGCTTGATTTGTAAAGCGAAAACGCAACTTATCGGAGGAAAACGCAATGTCCACTTTCATGGCGAACAAAGCCAACATCGAGCGCAAGTGGTACGTGCTTGACGCCGCCGGACAGCCTCTCGGCAAAACGGCGGTCAAGGCCGCCGACCTTCTGCGCGGCAAGGGCAAGCCTACCTACACCCCCCACGCCGACTGCGGCGACTATGTGATTATCATCAACGCCGCCAAAGCCGTCCTGACGGGCAAGAAGCCCCAGCAGAAATTTTACCGCACCCATTCGGGATGGGTGGGCGGACTGAAAGAGACGCCTTACCGCATTCTCATGCAGGAAAAGCCCGAACTGGCCATGCGCGTGGCCGTGCGCGGCATGATGCCCCGGAACACCATTAGCAAGGATTCCTTGAAGCGGCTCCACATCTACGCCGACGAGAATCATCAGCAACAGGCGCAAAAGCCTGAGGCGCTCAATTAAGGAGGATTGAACCATGTACCAGTCTAAGAAGCCCTACCTCTACGGCACTGGCCGCCGCAAATCCTCCGTTGCCCGCGTGCGCCTGTTTCCGGGCGGCTCCGGCGCGATTACCGTCAACGGGCGCGACATCGACGACTATTTTGGGCTTGACACGCTGAAAATGGTCGTGCGCCAGCCGCTGGAATTGACCAACAACGCCGGGCGCGTGGACATTGTCGCCACGGTCGCGGGCGGCGGCGTGTCCGGGCAGGCCGGCGCCCTCCGCCACGGCATTTCCCGCGCCCTCCTGCTCGTCAGCGAGGACAACCGTCCCATTCTCAAACGCGCCGGGCTGTTGACCCGCGACCCGCGCATGAAAGAGCGCAAGAAGTACGGTCTCAAAGCCGCCCGCCGCGCCCCGCAGTTCTCCAAACGCTGATTGCCCGTTTTGCGCGACTTATTGCCCTGAAATCATCGATTTCCAAAAGCGAAAGACAGGACGGGAAACCCCGTCCTGTCTTTTTGATAGCGCGTATCGTCAGCGCGGGCGGGAAAGTCGTCCCGCGCTTGCGTTTTATTGCGGATTAGTCCCAGTCGGCGCGGGGGCCGGCGGCGGCCACGTCCGCGCTCATGTGCGTGTACTGCTTGAAGTTTTCGCGGAAGCTCTTGGCGAGCATTTCGCAACGCTTGTGATATTCGTCCTTGTTCTCCCACGTGTTCACGGGGTCAAGGATTTCGGACGGCACGCCCGCGATTTCCTTGGGCACCTGCACGCCGAAAGTCTTGTCCACGAAGAACTCGCCCTTTTCGAGGTCGCCGTTGAGCGCCGCCGTGACCATGGCGCGGGTGTATTTCAGGCTCATGCGCTTCTGCTTGCCGTTCTCGTCGTGGACGCCGTTCCAGCCCGTGTTGACAAGGTAGACGTTCGCGCCGGAATGCTCCACCTTCTCCGCCAGCATTTTGGCGTAGACGGACGGGTCAAGCGGGAGGAAGGGGGCGCCGAAGCAGGTGGAGAACGTCGGCACGGGCTCCTCAATGCCGATTTCCGTCCCGGCGACCTTGGAGGTGAAGCCGGAGACGAAATAATACATAGCCTGTTCGCGGTTGAGCTTGGAAATCGGCGGCATGACGCCGTAGGCGTCGGCGGTGAGGAACACGACGGTCTTGGGCACGCTGGAGCTCATGCCGGAGAGCTCCGCGTTGGGGATATAGTCCACGGGATAGCCCACGCGGGAGTTGACGGCAAGGCTGTCGTCGAAGAAGTCGAACTCGCGGGTGTCGGGGTCCATGACCACGTTTTCGACAAGGGCGCCGAACTTGATGGCGCGGTAGATTTCGGGCTCGCCCTCTTCCGTGAGGTTAATGCACTTGGCGTAACAGCCGCCCTCGAAGTTGAACACGGAGTCGTCGGCCCAGCCGTGCTCGTCGTCGCCGATGAGGGCGCGGTTGGGGTCGGCGGAAAGGGTGGTTTTGCCCGTGCCGGAGAGCCCGAAGAACACGGCGGAATCGCCGTCCTTGCCGATGTTGGCGGAACAGTGCATGGGGAACACGCCCATTTTCGGGAGCACGTAGTTCATGACGGAGAACACGGACTTCTTGATTTCCCCGGCGTACTGGCTGCCGCAAATCAGAACCATATGCTCCTCGTAGTTCACGAGGATGACGGCCTCGGAGCGAGTGCCGTCGAGTTCGGGAACGCACTTGAAGCCGGGCACGGCGATGATGGTGTAGTCGGGCGCGAAGTCCTTCAAGTCGTCGGCGGTCGGGCGGCGCAGAAGCTGGTGGATGAACATATTCTGCGACGCAAGCTCGTTGATAATGCGGAAATTCTGCTTGTACTTGGGGTCGGCTCCGGCGAAGCCGTCGAAGATATAGATTTCGCGCCCTTGCAGGTACGCCTTGACCTTGGCGAAAATGGCGTCGTACTTTTCTTTTTCAATGGGCACGTTCACGTCGCCCCACGCGATTTCGTCGTGCACGGCGGGCGTGTCCACAATGAACTTGTCCTTGGCGCTGCGCCCGGTGTACTTGCCCGTCTTGACGACAAGCGCGCCGGTGCGGGAGAGCGTCCCCTCGCCGCGCCGGAGGGCGTGTTCGGTCAACTGCGCCGGGTTGAGGTTGCGGTAGACCGCGCAGGGGTTGATAATGCCGAGCTTTTCAAGTCCGTAGGTTTCCATTAGGCATTCCTCCATGGGGAAAATTTGTGGCGGGAAAGTCCGCCGCCGACGCTTTGCGGGCGGCGTCGCACAGTCCGAAGGGCATTATACTCGCTTCCGCAGGAAATAGCAAGGTTTTTTGTGAAAATTATGAAAAAAAGCCGCCGCGTTCTGTGGATTGCGCCGAAGGCGAAAAACCGCTTGCATTTCCGTCGGATTGGCGCCGTATGGAAAAGCGCGTTTCCATTCCCGCAACGGGGCGAATAGAAACAAAAGCCTATCGTTCCCCCTCCCCTTTGGGGAGGGGGGCAGGGAGAGGGGGGTTAAGTCAATGACATTGTGGGGGAACCGATTGACAGCGGCGGAACTTCAAGGTCTGACCGAAAAACAGCGCGAAAACGGCGCCATGTTCGGCGCTTTTCAGCTTGCGCCCCGCCGCCGCAAGGGATATAATTTTGTTATTTCAAGAAAAGAGGCAATGCGCTATGACCGTATTATTGTCCCTGTCCGTCGCAATTTTCGCCGGACTTATGTTGACCCGCCTGCTCAACCGCTGGCGGCTTCCCGACGTGACGGCCTATCTGATAGCGGGCGTCCTGATTGGCCCCGGTCTGCTCGGCAAGCTCGGCATTCCGGGAATCGGCTTTGACAGCTACGCCCGCCTGAAGGATTTGGGGCTGATTTCGGACGTGGCGCTGGGGTTTATCGCCTTCTCCATCGGGCACGAGTTCCGGGTCGCGCAACTGAAAGAGACCGGGCGGCAGGCCGTCGTGGTCGGCGTGTTGCAAGCCGTCGCCACTACCGTCTGCGTTGACGTTGCGCTGTTGCTGTTCCACGCGCTCCGCCCCGACGTTCTGTCCCTGCCCGCCGCAATCACGCTCGGCGCCATCGCCGCCGCCACCGCCCCCGCCGCCACGCTCATGGTCGTGCGCCAGTACAAGGCAAAGGGGCCGCTGGTCGATTTGCTGTTGCCGATTGTCGCGCTTGACGACGCGGTAGGGCTCGCGCTTTTCGCCGTTTCCTTCGGCGTCGCCAAGGCGCTGACTTCCGGCGCGGTCGATTTTTATACTATCGCCGTCAACCCCGTTCTGGAAATCGTCGGCTCCCTTCTGCTCGGCGCGCTGGCCGGCTGGCTTCTCACGAAACTCGAAAAGCTGTTCCATTCCAACCGCAACCGCGTGGCCATGACTATTGGCTTCGTATTCCTGACCGTCGCCCTCTCAAAGCTCTCGTTTCCCGTCGGGCCGCTGACGCAGGGCTTTTCGCCGCTGTTGGTGTGCATGATGCTCGGGAGCGTCTTTTGCAACCTCTGCCTGCAATCCGACGAGATTATGGACCGCGCCGACAAGTGGTCCTCTCCGCTAATGGTTCTCTTTTTCGTACTTTCAGGCGCGGAATTGGAGCTCGGCGTGATTGCGCAACCCGCTTCGGCGCTGGTCGGCGCCGTATACATTTTCTCGCGCAGTTTCGGCAAATACTTCGGGGCGCGGGAATCCAGCCGTATGGAGGGGTGCGCCCCCAAGATTGTGAAGTATCTCGGCGTTACGCTCTTTCCGCAGGCGGGCGTGGCGCTGGGGATGTGCGTGTCCGCCGCGGAACTGCCGGGAGACGGGGCGCTGATTCGCAACATCGTGCTTTTCGCCGTGCTGGTTTACGAGTTGGTTGGCCCCGTGATGACAAAGTGGGCGCTGACCCGCGCCGGCGATATTACGCCCAAGTAAAAATGAAAGCCGCCCCTTCCAAAAATATAGGAAAAAGCCGCTTGCGTTTCCGTCGGATTGGCGCTATAATATCGCCAGCGTTTTTCAGGGAGGAGGCGTTCCGAATATGGCGGAGGAAAAAGCGCGTTGCGTCCTGACGTTGCCTTTGCTCACGGAGCCTTGGCAGGAACATCTGATAGAAAAGCGCTTTTCCATTGCGGAGCATTTGAAGAACCAGTTGATAGCGATGGAACTGCGGAAGCTGAAAAACCTGCGGCGCACAAAGGCGTACCGTGCGCTGGAAGAGAAAATCGAGGCGGCGCCCAAGGACAAGCGAGCCCCCCTCTACCGGGAACGCAAGAAGATGTTGCAGGACGCCGGATTTTCGGAGTACGCGTTCAAACACGACATGCAAAGCCCGGACAGCCCTATGCAAAAGCATTTTTCAGCGCATATCGTCGCGCAAATCGCGCACAAAGCCGCCTCGGACGTATGGAGGGCTTTTGACAAGTATCTATATGGAAGCGGACAGGAAGTCCATTTTCACAGGCGCGGGACGCTGGAAAGCGTCGCCTGTCAGACGGCCGGAAACGGCATGAAATACGAAAACGGCGTTTTTACATGGACGGGCGGAAAGAGCAAGGAACAAAAGGCGATTTCCATTCGCGTAAGCGTCCGACCGCCGCAGACCGATTATGAGCGGAAAATGCTGGAAAAGCCCGTCAAAAATATGCGCGTTGTGCGTCGCTGGATGAAGTCAAGGTACAAGTATTACCTGCAACTGACGCTTGTCGGGGCGCCCGTCCGGAAGGAGCGGGAACGCGGCGTCGGGCGCGTGGGCATTGACATCGGGACGCAAACCGTCGCCATTTCTTCCGAAACGTCCGTGCGCCTGCTGGAACTCGCCGAGGGCGTCAACGACAACCACAAGAAGAAGCTCCTGTTACAGCGGCAAATGGACAGAAGCAGACGGAGCACGAACCCGGACAACTACAATCCGGACGGAACCGCGAAAAAATCGACGAAAGGCAACAGACTGCGCTGGCATTTCTCCAAACGCTACAAAAAGCTCGCGGGGAAAGTCCGCGAACTGGAGCGCAAAAACGCCGCGATTCGGAAATACGAGCACACCCTTCTTGCAAACGACATTTTGTCGCTTGGCGACGAAATTTATGTGGAGAGGATGAGCTTTGCCGGGTTGCAACGCCGGGCGAAGGAGACGAAAAAGGACGCCAAAGGGCGGTATCAGAAAAAGAAGCGGTTCGGGAAATCGCTCGCCAACAAAGCCCCGGCGACCCTTTTGCAAATCCTGAAAACGAAGGCGGAGCAGACCGGACAGCTTGTTCAGGAAATCAACACCGCGCAGTTCCGCGCCAGCCAGTTTGACCACACGTCGGGGGAGTACAGAAAGCCCCTGTTGAGCGAACGGTGGAAAACGCTCTCCGGCGGCGACCGCGTACAGCGCGACATGTACTCCGCTTTCCTGCTGATGAACAGCGCCGACAACGACCGCAGCGACGCCGAATTATGCGGCGCGGCTTTCGCAAACTTTAAGCGCCTGCACGACGCGGAAGTGACGCGTATCCGCAACGACGGCAAGCGCCATCCCAGAAGTTTTGGCATTGATTGAAAAGGCGCGAACCTGTAGCTCTCATAAGAAATAAAATTGAATAGAGGGACAGGGCATGTCCCAAGCTGTCAAAGTCCGCCGTTTCCCGGCGAAACGGCGGCGACAGCAAATGATTAGGGAACAAAATCCAGTGCGCGCTTGCCTGTTTTGTACAAAACAACCAAACGCGAGAAGGTTTTAATACCAAAATCCTCACTTTTTGCAGTTGCAACACGTATGCGCGGGTGAGTTGCCAGGCGCGTAGTTGTAATCGTCGTTGCATTTCTCGATGTTGCAACACGTATGCGCGGGTGAGTTGCCAGGGTATCGCTATCAGGTTGCCGAAGTCGTCCTGCCAGTTGCAACACGTATGCGCGGGTGAGTTGCCAGAACCCCGACGTTGCCAACGCCCCCGACGCCTCGGTTGCAACACGTATGCGCGGGTGAGTTGCCAGTGTGCAGGCGGTCTTCCGACTGCGCCCGCGTCCCGTTGCAACACGTATGCGCGGGTGAGTTGCCAGGTTACGCTCCTTTCTTATCGCCCCGCGTCGGCGGGGGTTGCAACACGTATGCGCGGGTGAGTTGCCAGTTGGGTTGCTCCCCGCCTTCCGCTTTTTGGGCTCCGTTGCAACACGTATGCGCGGGTGAGTTGCCAGAGGGCGTTGTTGCAATACAGCGCTGGATGCCGTTGTTCGTAGCGAGACTTATAACGCGTTTGCAAAAGCCTCTGCGCGGGCGCCGGATTTTCGCTATCATCCCGCGGCGTCCGTTTTCTTGAATCATTTCGTTTAGGCATGACAACAACCACTCTCTTTGTAGAGTAGCTAAATCATACTTCTTTCAGGTACCATGCGCAAGCGGGCATTTTTATTTGAATGGTCGGTTTTTCGTAACGCCGGAATAGCTCATAAAACGATTCCCTTTCTCCGTATTCGGAAATATCGGGAATAACCGCTTCCTTTTCAATCGTCCGGGTGATTTCAATCGTCCGGGTGATTTCATTTCCGTTATCGTCCGTGATTTTCGCCGTCATTTGAATTTTCATCTTCCCCAACCTCTTTTCCTTGCCTTGCACGCCTTGACGCCTCTATGATTCTACTCCTTTTTTCTCCGCTTTGCAATTCAACCGCACAGGCCGAAAATTTTTTTGATTTGCCCGTTGTAAGTTTCCGGGAATTGTGCTATACTCCATACTTAACAGGCGGCGGCGCAGTATCCGAAGTCAGAGCCGCCGTTTCCAAGGGAGGGCCTAAAAATCCTCTGAAGGGCACATCGGTGAAACCTCTGGTGGCCGCTTGGTACGCCCAGTTCCGGGCGGACGCTGGGGGGAAGCGCGGCGGCGTCAAAGCCCTGTCTTAACGTGCCATCCGTGCGGAAGGAACCGCGCCGGAAAGCGGCGAGGGCAATCCGTGCGGCGGACGGGACAGGCCACCGACGCCAGTCCGCTTGCGGACTCAGGGCGACGGTCAATGGCATGGCCGACCCGACCCTGTTTCTGTGGAGACCCGTTCTTGTGCGCGGACGTACTCCCAGCGCGGTATTTCGGACCGCGTATGAAACGGATTGAGAACCCGCGACGCGGTGCGTCAGCCCCTGCGGGGCTGTAACGCTGTGCGCGGCAGTAGCCTGCCTTGCGTGGGACGGGCGGATAGGGGACCTACGCGGCGCCGCTCTGGCCGGGGCGGCGCTGTGATTGCCCCTTGAAACCCGCCCTGCAAAAGAGGCTAAAGAAACGGACGGACTGGAGCGGAAATCGCCTCGGCTGTCCGCGCAGGGGCCGGGCGGGGTTTGCGGTACGGACTAAGTGGCAATCGGGCAGCGCGGAGGGCGACGCCGCGCCGGAACGCTGAAAGGGGAACCGCCTTTATCGGCAACGGAAGGCGCGTTCCGGGGAAATCCGGCCCGACCTAAGCCGTAAGATTAACCCGTCCGGCCGCCGCCGCCTGTTTTTTTGACAACGCCGCCCCGCACGGGGCGAACAATGCGAAGCGAGGTAGCGCCGTTGGAAAAACAAAGACAGCGCAAGAAAAAAAAGGAGCCGCCGTCGCCGATACGCTGGGCGGCAATCGTGTTTTTCATGGCGGTTATCATATCGGCGGGCATGGGCTTGGCGTCGGAACTGCTGTTGTCCGGCGCGGGGTTGCTTTTGGCCGCCGGGGTGTTGCTGTTGTTCATCCTGCTGGGCATTCTGTTCGATATTGTCGGCGTGGCGGTGACCGCCGCCGACCCGCGCCCGCTCAACTCCATGGCGTCGCATAAGGAGCGCGGCGCGAAAGAGGCGTTGCGCCTCGTCCGCAACGCAAACCGCGTTTCGAGCGTGTGCAACGACGTTGTGGGCGACATCTGCGGCATTGTCAGCGGCGTGACGGGCGCGGTTATCGCCTCGCGCCTGCGGGCGGCGTTCGGGCTGGAAAGCCTGCTCGTTTCCGTGGGCTTGACGGCGCTCATATCGGGCTTGACCATCGGCGGGAAGGCCTTGGGCAAAACGTTTGCAATCCGGCGCGGCACGGACGTTACGTACTGGGCGGGGCACTTTCTGTACCTTTTCCGCCCCCGCCGCAAACGTCGCTGACGCGCCTTTTGTGATTTGGAGCCGCCGGGAACGCGCAAGGGAGGGCGTTTGCGATGATTCTGGAAACCATAAAGTCCCCCGACGACGTGAAGGCACTGGACAAACGACAGCTTCCGCCGCTGTGCGCGGAACTGCGCCGCTTTTTAGTGGAGAGCGTCTCCCGCACGGGCGGGCATTTGGCGTCCAATCTGGGCGTCGTGGAGCTCACCGTGGCGATTCACCGCGTGTTTGACACGTCCAAAGACCGCCTTGTGTTCGACGTGGGGCACCAGTGCTACGTGCACAAAGCCCTGACGGGGCGGCGGGAATTGTTTTCGACTTTGCGGCAGTTTCAGGGGCTTTCCGGATTCCCGAAACCCTACGAAAGCATTCACGACGCTTTCATAGCGGGGCACGCGTCCAACTCGGTTTCCGTCGCGCTGGGAATGGCGCGGGCGCGGACGCTCCGGGGCGCCGACTACAGCGTGATAGCCCTTATCGGCGACGGCGCCATGACGGGCGGGCTGTCCTACGAGGGCATGAACGACGCCGGGGCGTCGGGCGAGCCGCTCATTGTGATTCTCAACGACAACGGCATGTCCATCAATCCGAACGTGGGCGGGCTGTCCGACTACCTGAACCGTTTGCGGAGCAAGCCCGCCTACTACCATTTCAAAAAATATTACCACGGCTTGTTCGGGAAGCATTACGCGAAAAACCCGGTCTACCGCTTTGTCCACGCCGGGAAAACCCTCTTAAAAAGGACGCTCTTTCCGGGGAGCACGCTCTTCGAGGACATGGGCTTCGCCTATCTGGGCCCCGTCGACGGGCACGACATCGAACGCTTGCGCACGGTTTTACAGTGGGCGAAAGATTTGAACGCCCCCGCGCTGGTGCATGTCCGGACGCGGAAGGGGCGCGGCTACCCCCCGGCGGAGCGCAACCCCGACTATTTCCACGGCGCCGCCCCCTTCGACCCCCGCGACGGGAAGCCGCTCAAGCCTGCCGCCCCGGACTTCTCCCGCGTGTTCGGCGAGGAGCTGGCGCGCTGCGCGGCGGAGAATCGGCGCGTGTGCGCCGTGACCGCCGCCATGTCGGACGGAACCGGGCTTTCGGAGTTCGCCAAAACGTTTCCGGAACGCTTCTTTGACGTGGCAATCGCGGAGGGGCACGGCGTCTCCATGTCGGCGGGGCTGGCCTCGCAGGGCATGATACCCGTTTTCGCTGTCTATTCGACCTTCCTGCAACGCGGCTACGACATGCTCATGCACGACGCGGCGCTGGAAAATCTGCACGTCGTGCTCGGCGTTGACCGCGCCGGGCTGGTCGGCGCCGACGGCGAAACCCATCACGGGTGCATGGACGCGCTCTATCTTTCGCAGATACCGGGCTTTACGGTGTTTTGCCCGTCGAACTTCGCGGAATTGCGGTCGATGTTGCGCCAAGCGCTCTTCGAGGAGGCGGGGCCCGTCGCCGTGCGCTATCCGAGGGGCGGGGAGGGCGCGTTCAAACAAGACGCGTCCGGGAAAACGCTCGTGCGCCTGTCCCCGGAAACGCAAGCCGCGCAGGATACGGAAAATTGCCGTCTCCCTTTGGGGGGAGATGTCGCGGAGCGACAGAGGGGGGGCAACGCCGGGAAAATCATGCTCTTGTCCTACGGAATCCTTGTCAACCGTTTGTTAGAGGCGGCGCGGCGGTTGGAAGCGGATAAAATCCGTGCGGAAGTCTGGAAGCTGAACCGAATCGCGCCGTTAGACGCCGACGAAATCCGCCGCGCCTTCGGCGGCTGTCGGTTGTTGCTTGTGTTGGAAGACTGCTTCCGGGCGGGGAGCGTGGGCGAACGGGTCGCGGCGTTGTTGTCGGAGGGCGGCGTGTCGCCGCAAACGCTGATTCTCCGCAACGCCGGGGAAAAGTTCGTGTCGGCGGGGAGCGTCCCGGAACTCGAACGCATGTTAGGCTTGGACGCCGACGGCGCGGCGCGGGCGGTACGGGAAGCGATACGGGAGGGAGCATGAAACAGCGTCTTGACGTGCGCATGGCGGAAAGCGGGCTTGCGGAGAGCCGTCAAAAGGCGCAAGCCTTGATTTTGGCGGGCGCCGTGACCGTGGACGGGCGGCGCGTCGATAAGCCCGGCGCGGCGGTCGCCGACGGCGCCGAAATCGCCGTGCGGCGGGAGCCCGCCTACGTCAGCCGGGGCGGGCTGAAATTGGAAAAGGCTATGCAATGCTTTCCCGTCGGCTTAAACGGCGCGGTCTGCGCGGACATCGGCGCGTCCACGGGCGGCTTTACCGACTGCATGTTGCAGCGCGGCGCCGCGAAAGTCTACGCCGTGGACGTGGGCTACGGACAGCTTGCTTGGAAACTCCGCACAGATTCCCGCGTCGTGTGCCTCGAACGCACGAACGCCCGCTACCTGTCGCGGAACGAAATCCCGGAGCCGCTTGACTTCGCCTCCGTTGACGTGAGCTTTATTTCCCTGCGGCTGATTCTGCCCCCGCTCCGCGCCCTGTTGCGCGATAGCGAAAGCCGCGCCGTATGCCTCGTGAAGCCGCAGTTTGAGGCGGGGCGGGAGAAAGTCGGGAAAAAGGGCGTCGTGCGGGACAAGTCCGCGCACATAGAAGTGTTGGAAAATTTTCTTGCGAACGCGTCGGCGGCGGGCTTCGCCGTTGACGGCTTAACGTGGTCTCCGATACGCGGCCCGGAGGGGAACATCGAATACTTGGGCTTTCTGCGCCCCGTCGCGGAGGGCGCGGCGCCGGGGCACGGCGTTTCGGCGGACGGCATTCCCGCGCTTGTGGAGGCGTCGCACGGGCAGACGGACGGCACATCCCGCGACGCGGTTTGACGGACGGAAAAGGAGGCGATGTTAAGCAATCAAAATATGAACAAATGTAGGCATAAATGCTCAGGCGTATTTGCTAACAAAAGAGGTGAAAGCCTTGCTAAAGAGCCTGAAGGCAGAGATTCAACCGACGCCGGAACAGCGCGTCGCTCTGTTCAAGGCAATCGGAACTTGCAGATTTGTCTATAACCTGTTTCTCGCGGAAGCCGATAAGCGTTATCAGGAGGGACAGCCATATATGACAGCTTACGATTTCTCAATATGGCTGAACCACGCGTATCTTTCCGAAAACCCGGATAAGATTTGGATAAAGGAAACATACGCCAAAGCGGTAAAACAGGCGATTATCAACGCAAATTCGGCGTATCAGCGTTTCTTCAAAGGACTTGCCAATCATCCGAATTTCAAGAAGAAAGGCGTCAACGAGCCGTCCTATTACTTTGTGAGAAACGGCGCAAAACAGCCGATTGTCTGCGAACGGCACAAAATCAAAGTCCCCGGCCTTGGATGGGTCGCGCTGAAAGAGTACGGATACTTTCCAACGGAGGCAAACGCGATTCATTCCGGCAGCATTTCTCTCCATGCGGGGCGGTTTTTCTGCTCCGTGTTAGTGGAAGTCTCCGACACGGAACCCGCAAAGCCGGAAACGGAGGGTTTGGGCGTTGATTTGGGAATTAAGTCTTTCGCGGTTGTCAGCGACGGACAAGAG
>JAFXQD010000043.1 GCA_017527365.1 Oscillibacter sp. | reverse complement strand
TAGCGGAACAGGTCGTTTTTGTCCTCAAAATACTGGTAGAAGCTCCCGCGAGGAATCCCGGCGGCGCGGATAACGCGGTTAATGGAAGCGTCGGCGAAAGGGACGGCTGCGAACTCGTCCCAAGCGGCGTTGACAATGCGGGCGCGTTTCTCCTCCGGCAGTCGGAGAAACGTTTCCTTGCACATCGGGCGCCCCCTCCTTTCGACATGATGTGACAGCCTGTCGCAATGTGACAAGTTGTCGCACATTATACGCGCCGCGCCCCCCGCTGTCAAGGTTTTTTTTGGCGCAAACAAGGAGCGTCCCCGGCGCGGAATGGCGGCCGCGTCGGGGACAATCTGTGAGGGGAAAAAGGAGATTGTGTCAGGGTAAGTTAGCTTTAGCTAACTTACGTCCGCAAGGATACCACATCCCGCCCCGCTTGTCAAGAGGGAATTTGCGGATTTTTCAAAAAAGCGCTTTCCAAGCGCCGCCCGCCGTGGTATGATGTGCGCCACGATAAGAAAAGAGGGGTTGCTATGGATAAGGGGCAGGAGCGGAAATTCCGCGAAATGACGGAGGCGCCCGTCGGACGGCTTATCAGCCGCTTGGCGGTTCCGTGCATTATCAGCATGTTGGTCACGGCGTTCTACAATATGGCGGACACGTTTTTTGTCGGGATGTTGAAGAGCAACAGCGCGACGGGCGCGGTGGGCGTGGCGTTCTCCATGATGGCGGTCATACAGGCCGTGGGCTTCTTCTACGGCCATGGGAGCGGCAACTACATCTCCCGCGCCCTCGGACGGCACGACCTCGAAGGCGCGGCGGATATGGCGGCGGCGGGGTTCTGTTACGCCTTCCTGACGGGCGCGGGTATCTGCCTCGCGGGACAGCTTTTCCTTACGCCGCTGGCGGCCCTCTTGGGCTCCACCCCGACGATACTGCCCTATTCCCGCGCCTATCTGCGCGTGATACTCTTCGGCGCCCCGTGGATGATTTCGTCCCTTGTGCTCAACAACCAGTTGCGCTTTCAGGGCAGCGCGGTCTACGGCATGGCGGGCATTACAAGCGGGGCTATCCTGAATATCGGGCTTGACCCGCTGTTTATTTTCACGTTTCGGCTCGGAATCGCGGGGGCGGCGTGGGCGACGATTGTCAGCCAGTTTTTCAGTTTCTGCCTGTTGCTCTACGGTTGCAGTCGCGGCGGAAACCTGCGCATTGACCCGGCGCGGGTACAATTCCGTTGGCGCTATTTCCGCGCAATCGCGCAAGGGGGGCTTCCGTCGCTGGCGCGGCAAAGCCTCGGCTCTATTGCGACTATCTGCCTCAACCGCGCCGCCATGCCCTACGGCGACGCCGCAATCGCCGCCATGGGCATCGTCCAGCGCGTCATGCTGGGGTGCGCGTCGGCTATGATTGGCTTCGGGCAGGGCTTCCAGCCCGTGTGCGGCTTCAACTACGGCGCGAAACGCTATCGGCGGGTAAAGGAGGGCTTTTGGTTCTCGTTCCGGGTGTCGGCGGCGTTCCTGCTGGTCGTAAGCGTATTATGCTTTGCGTTCGCGCCCGCCATTGTCGCGCTCTTCCGCGACGACCCGGAAGTGATTGCAATCGGCGCGTTTGCGTTGCGTTGCCAGTGCGTCACGCTCTGCTCGCAAAGCTGGGTTGTCATGAGCAACATGATGTTGCAGACGATAGGGCGCACGGGCCCCGCCACGTTCCTTGCGGCGGCGCGTCAGGGGATGTTCTTCCTTCCGCTGATTCTCGTTTTGCCGCGCCTGTTCGGCTTGGCGGGCGTGCAGGTCACGCAGGCCGCCGCCGACGCGCTCACGCTCCTGTGCGCGGTTCCCATACAGGCTCGCGCCCTGCGCCGCATGGGGCGCGACTGACCCCGGTTAGCAAATATCCGGCGTTGACTTTCGCGCCGGATACTTTT
The DNA here is from genome assembly GCA_017527365.1 of Oscillibacter sp. Classification (GTDB taxonomy): domain Bacteria; phylum Bacillota; class Clostridia; order Oscillospirales; family Oscillospiraceae; genus Oscillibacter. The sequence goes on along the minus strand of JAFXQD010000043.1, from coordinate 958 downwards.
ATAATACGACGAAAGTAAACACAGCGGGTTTTGATAAGAGACTGCAAAATTCTTCCAAATTTTGAGCGTTTTTCAAAGTAAGGAGGTCTTTTCCGTGTCCCATACCTACCAGAAGCGAACCGCGTCCGCGCCCAAAACGGCGGAAACGCCCCAAGCCGCCGCCCCCGGACAGTTCGGGAGCGTCCCCATGTCCGCGCTCCGCGACGCCTTGAAAACCCCCTCCGCGTCCCTCGGCGGACGCAAGGTCGATTTGGCGGAAGCCATGCGGGCTAAAATGGAGCGGGCATTCGGCATGGATTTCAGCAGTCTGACCGTGTACGAAAGCCCCATGGTCGCGGCGGCGGGGGCGAACGCCGTCGCCGACGGCTCCACCGTCGCCTTCGCCCCCGGCAAGTTCGACCAGTCCGGCCAAAGCGGGCAGGCGTTGCTCGGCCACGAGTTGAGCCATATCGCCGCGCAAGCGCGGGGGGAAGTCCGGGGCGGCGGCTTCCTTGACAACGGCTCCCTTGAAGCCCGCGCCGACCGCGAGGGCGCGCAGGCCGCCGCCGGGGAAACCGTGTACGACGGCGGTTTCGCCGGGGTTCTGGCGCCCTTGGCGACCGCCGCCGCCGCCCCCATGCAGGCCAAACGGAGCGATATTGACCCGGAGGAATTTCAGAATTTCATCAAAAAGAAGCGGATGGAAAAGGACTTGGACAGGGCGTTGGCGTTCCGGCGGAGCGGCATCCAGTTCAACGGGCGGGGAGAGCTTGAAAATCTTCCGCAGGAGCTGATTGAGCTTCTGGGAGGAAAGGAACAGGCAACGCAAGTCGCCACGCAGGAAAACCAGTGGTATGAGAATTTCCTGAAAACGAATGGCACGCCGGAAATGTTCGATATGATAACGGAGCGGACGCGTGGGCTGATGGGCGCGATAAACGAAAAGTACGACGCCGCCATGCAAGCCCACGCGCCGACG
>JAFXQD010000042.1 GCA_017527365.1 Oscillibacter sp. | reverse complement strand
TTGTGCGGCGTGTCGGGCAGGCAGTCGCGGATAACGTCGGTCAGCGCCCGCCGCGCCGGAATCCCCCGCGCCCGCCCAAGCTCCCGCCTCGCCAGCTCCGCCTTCATCCGTTGGAACTCCTTCACGAGCCGCTTCTTGAACTCCCGCACCCTCGGCGTGTTCCGCAGGTAGGCCAGTATCAGCGTGGTCTGCCCCTCGTTCAGGTGGTACACTTTCACGCTTTGACCCGTCCTGTTTCCCGGCAAAGCTCGCATTTCAAATGCGACCTCTCCGAACTCCTCAAGGTCTTTCTGGTACCTCGCGCACATCTGCTGGACGGCGTGGCGCTCTACCCCGGCGAACTCCGCCACGACCTCCGACGTGGTGAACGGCGTCGCCCTGACCTTCGGCGGGTCGATGAACACCATCTCCCCCGTCATCCCGATTCCCCCTCCTTTCCCGTCTTGACCCTGACCGCGCTTTCCTCCAGATTCGTGCGCGTCTCCTCCGACTTCACGCCGTCAATGAGGTACTCGAAATCATAGACGCCGACGCCGGATTTCCGCACAATCATCTGCGAGCCGGCCTTGTCGGTGATTTTGACCGACGCCCTGTCGGGAAAGCTGACTTTCTCGACGGCGAACGGGTGCAGTCCCTCTTTGATAAGGAAGCTCTGAATCTGGAACTGCTCTACCGTGTTGCATTTGAAAAGAAACATCCCGGTTCCCCCTTTCAGTAACCCTCCCGGATTTCATACGCCCGCGCCCACTCCGCAAGCGTCCATTCGTTCTGCGGGCGCTTGAGAAAGCTGTCGTCGCTGTAACACGGGCAGTTCTCCGCCGCCCTTGCGCGGTCGTCAGGCTCTGCCGCGCACTCCTTGCCCAACGCCGCGCACTGGTTGCAGTTCCGCGCCACGCCTATTCCCCCTTTCCCTCCGCGCCGTCCTCGTAGAAGCGCGTCCACTCGAACCCCAGCACCGCCGCAATTCGCTTGGCATTCTTCACTGTCGGCTTGCACTGCTCTTTTTCAATCGCAAAGTAAGCCGGCTGGGAAATCTGAACTTGCTCTGCGACTTCCTTCTGGGACAATCCCTTGCTTTTCCGAATAGCTACAAGCCAATTTTCCATTAACTTCACCCCTTAAATTAGTTTTAAACTAATATACCATAGGGGAGATTTTTTGTCAATAGCTTCAAACTAATTTTTTCTTCTTGCGGAAAATAGCTAATGATTATATCATGTAACGGGGGATGCTCTATGAACGACAGAATGAAACAAGCCCGCGAAGCCGCCAATCTGAGCCAGAAACAGGTAGCCTTGACTTTGGGTGTCTCCGCGCCCACGGTCTCTAACTGGGAAGCTGGCAAAATCAATCCGACTGTGGCGAATTTGAAGGAACTTTGTCACTTGTACAAGGTCAGCGCGGATTATCTGCTGGAATTGCAGGACAGGCCGTCCTTGTCTTTCGCGGAAACGAGAAATCAGGACGCCATCACGACTGGCGAGGCGTCCTTGCTTCAGGACTTCCGGGAACTCAACGAGGAAGGGCAGGAGAAGATTCTGGACTTTGCCGACGACCTCATCCAGAGCGGCAAATATAAAAACGCTAGCGCGGCTTTCGTGGGCGCGGCGTCGGCGTAAAAAGTAGCCCGCCCTTGCGGGCGGGCGGGAGGGTCAATTATGGCGTTTACGGACTATTACGAAATCTTGGGCTTGCCGCGCTTCTATCCCACGCGGGAGGAAATCCGCGACGCCTTTTTGAATAAGGTCGTGGAGCTGAACGCGTCCGGAGAGGCCAACCCGGAGGCGCGTCAAGCGCTGGACGACGCCTATGTGACGTTGAGCGACGCGAAAAAGAAGCGGGCGTATGATGAAGTCCTTGACCGCTATGTGCAGGCGGAACTGGCGGAGCCTAATCTTGCGCAACAAGAATTGAAGCGTCCCGGCGATATTTTTGAATATCATTACCAGAGAGCGTGCGATGTCATTCTTTCATATCCGACGCTCTTGCTTACGCGAAACGCGTCGTTTGAACTGGCGTTCGTAATGTACGTAATTGCGAAAACGGCGGCAATGGGGAGAGAAAAAGATACGGAATCCATATGTTCGGATATTTGGCTTTGGATTGCGAACATAGGTTTTCCAAACGCCAACTATGAGTTATTAAGAACTCTATGGATAAATAGAACGTCTTTTTATGAAGGGGTTCTGGTGGGGGGCGACATAATCGGGTATTGCCTTCTTATGTGGTCTCGTGATGAAATAAGAAAAGTGTGCGAACAGAACATTTTTTTCAGATTCGCAACCGCCTACACGGATTGCATAGTTGACGAGCATTGCATTGATGATTATACGCCTCGTCCGCTTACGGACTTCGCCGGAAACAAACTTGCTTTGAATGGGGCTGACCTTGTTATGATTGGCATGAATGTGTTAGCCCCTCTTAGCGCTATCTTCGCTGAATTGTTTAAGGACATCAGAGAAAAGACATAACCGCGTTGACAACGGGCGGGGGGCGCGGCATAATAAAAGGGCGCCGCCCCGCGTCAGGCGTTGGCGGGGGCGGCGGCATGGGGTCTGTCCTTTGGCACGGACGCCCTATTATACGCCGTTGCCGCAGAATTTGCAAGCGTTGGGGGCGATTTTTTATGCTGTGCGGAAAGTGCAAGTCAAAAGTCCCGGAGGGCGCGGCGTACTGCCCGTCGTGCGGGCGGCGTCTGTC
>JAFXQD010000041.1 GCA_017527365.1 Oscillibacter sp. | reverse complement strand
TTACAAAGACTGACGGCGGCGCGGAACTGTCCGGATAGTTGCGCCGTAAAAGCCCTCCCCTTTAGGGAGGGTGGCGCGTAAGCGCCGGGAGGGGCGAAACGCTTTGCGGAAACCCCCTCTGTCACTGCGTGACATCTCCCCCAAAGGGGGAGACACAAGGAAAAAGCCGCTTATACCCAACCCAAAGGGGGAGACACAAGGAAAAAGCCGCTTATACCCAAAAGCGGAAATAGCATTGGACGAAACAAGGGTTGTTATGATTGCGGTAAGGAGGCAATATGAAAAAGATTGACGCGCATTTGCACTTGGCGAAAGTCGTGGCGGGGTACTGCCGGCGGGGCGAACTCCGCGCCGTGGGCGGCGGCCGCGCCCGCTGGGGCAACGGCGAGGAGTTCCAGCTTTTCCCGACGAACGGCGATTACGGCGACGACTGCTTTTTGGCGGAACAGGCGCTCAAAATCATGGAGCGCAACGGCGTGGAGCGCGCCGTGCTCATGAACGGCAGTATGTACGGCTTCCAGAATATCTATCACGAGGAGATTCTGGAGAAGTACCCGGAGCGTTTCTGCCCGTCCTGCGAGGTTGACCCGTTCGCCGCAAACCATATGGCCGCGCTGGAGCGGTTCCTGTTCCAGAAGAAGTTCCACCTCGTGAAGTTTGAAGTCAGTTCGGGCGGCGGGCTGATGGGCTGTCACGACCCGTTCGACTTGTCCGGGGCGCGCATGATGGAAATTTACAAGCTCGTCGAACAGCACAAGGGCGTCGTGGCGCTGGACGTGGGCGACATCGGCATGGAAAGCCATCAGACTACGGCGTTAATGCGCGTGGCGGACAGGTGCCCGGACTTGAAAATCACAATCTGCCACCTGTTGGCTCCGGAGCGGGACAAGAAGCGCGAATGGCTCGCGGAGTTGCAACTGCTCAAACAGGCGAATATCTGGTTTGACATTGCCGCCCTGCCCAAGATTATGAAGCCCGACGCCTATCCGTACCCGGAAACCGTGGACTATCTGAAAATGGCGGCGGATATTGTCGGCACGAAAAAGCTCATGTGGGGCACGGACGCGCCTTTCGCCGCCACGCAGGACACTTACGAGCATTTGACCGACTATCTGGCGCAGTCCGCCGCCTTTACGGAGGAAGAGAAGGCGGACATTTACTACAACAACGCCAAAGAAGTTTATTTCCCCTGAAGATAAGGAGACACGGCATGAAAAAACTGGTCAGTCTTTACGGCGCCCATTCCCCGCTGTACGACGAGATGAACGCACGCGCCGAGGCTTACGCCGCCGAACGCGGGCTGGAATACGTCTGGGTTCCGCAGACGCCCTTCACGCCCGAAAGCGCGATAGCGGCTCTGAAGGGCGCCGACGCCGGCATTATCGACGTGCAGACCTACGACAAGGAGATTTTTTCGCAGATTAACGACACTGTGAAACTGCTTGTCCGCTACGGCGTGGGCTTCGAGGCGGTCAACCTCCCGGACGCGTCCGCCAACGGCATTGCGATAGCCCGCACGACGGGCGCGAACGCGGAAGCCGTCGCGGAAATGGCGATGGCGATGATTCTGGCGGCGAAACGGCAGTTGATTCACAACCGCCTTGTGACAAACTCCGGCGTATGGGGCGCGAAAAGCGTGGGCGGCGAAATGCGCGGCAAAAAGCTGGGCTTGCTGGGCTACGGCATGATTGCCCGCATTCTCGCCAAGCTGTTTAGCGGCTACGACGTGGAAGCGCTGGCGTATGACCCGTTCCTGTCGGCGGAGAAGATGAAGGAGGCCGGGGCGCGGAAAGTCGAGCTTGACGAGCTTTTCCGGGAGGCAGACGCAATCAGCATTCATATTCCTTACACGGATGAAGCGTACCACCTTGTGAACGCCGAACGCCTTGCCATGATGAAGAAAACCGCCGTGCTTGTGTGCACGGCGCGGGGGAACATCGTGGACGAGGACGCGCTTTACGAGGCCTTGCGCGACGGCAAAATTTTAGGCGCGGGGCTGGACGTGTACGCGGAGGAGCCGCTTCCGGCGACTTCGCCCCTGCTCGCGCTTGACAACGCGTTCCTGACGCCGCACGTCGCCGCGCAGACCGAGGACGCGCTCTGGGCTATGTACAAGAAGGCAATCGACATTACGGCGGACTTCTTTGAGGGGAAAGACATCGGCCGCGACCTCTTGAACCCGGATTACAAGACTTGATGTAACATGGGAAACCGTCTTTTGCAATCATGTCATTAACTTTGCGCGAATCCCCCTCTGTCGCTGCGCGACATCTCCACCAAAGGGGGAGACGCGGAGACGAAAGCGCGTGAAATTCTCCCCGAAAGGGAGACGCGGAGACGAAAGCGCGTGAAATTCTCCCCGAAAGGGAGACGCAGGACTCGTTCCCCCTCCCCTTATGGGGAGGGGGACAGGGGGAGGGGTTTTCTAAGTGAATGGCATTGCTTTATAGTGCGGTTCCGGTTTTGACAAAGGAAGGAAGCGGGAAAACTCATGCGTTATTACATCGGGCTTGACAACGGCGGCACCGCGACGAAAGCCGCGCTGTTCGACCGCGACGGCAGGGAATTAGGCTCTTTCGGAATGTCCACGCGCTCCATAGCCCTGAAACCCGGCTTCATGGAGCGGGACATGGAGGAGATGTGGGAGGCGAACTGCGCGGTAGTGCGGGGCGTGCTGGAAAAGACGGGCGTCAACCCGGCGGAAATCGCGGGCGTGGGGGTGTCCGGGCACGGCAAGGGGCTGTACCTGTGGGGCAGGGGCGGAAAGCCCTTGCGCAACGGCATTATCTCCACCGACAACCGCGCTTGGGAGTACGTGCGCGACTGGAAAGCCGACGGCACGGAGGAGAAGGCGTTCCCATACTCCTGCCAGCATTTGATGTCCTGCCAGCCCGTCGCGCTGTTGGCGTGGCTGCGCGACAACGAGCCGGAAAACTATCAGAATATTCAATACGTGTTCGAGTGCAAGGACTACGTGCGCTTCCGCCTGACGGGCAGGGCGGGCGCGGAAATCACGGACTATTCCGGCTCCGGGCTGATGAACCTGAAAACCGGACAGTTTGACCGGGCGTTATTGGACTTGTTCGGAATCGGCGATATTTGGGACGCCCTGCCGCCGCTCTGCCGCGCCGCCGAAATCGCCGGGACGGTATCGGAAGAGGCGTCGAAACGGTGCGGCATTCCCGCCGGGACGCCCGTTATCGGCGGCATGTTCGACATCAACGCCTGCGCGATAGCGGCGGGCGTCACGGACACCGATAAAGTCTGCATGATTGCGGGCACGTGGTCGATTAACGAGTACATCCGCAAGGAGCCCGTGCTTGACGGAACCGTGCAAATGAACTCGCTCTTCGCCCTGCCGGGGTATTATCTCATAGAGGAATCGTCGCCGACTTCGGCGGGGAATCTGACGTGGTTTGTCAAGCAGATTATCCCCGAACTGGAAAGGCAGGTCGAGGCGGACGGCGAAAACGTTTACGACCTGCTGTCCGACGCCGTAGACAGCCTCCATACGTCGGACTTCACGCCGATTTTCCTGCCGTTCCTGATGGCGTCCAACGTCCACCCGAACGCCAAAGGCTGTTTTATCGGCCTGAGCGCCGCCCACACGCGGGAGCATATCGCACGGAGCATTTTCGAGGGCGTGACGTTCTGCCACCGCTACCATTACGAGCGGCTTCTAAAGACGCGCACGGCGCCGCCGACGGTTATCCGCTTGGCGGGCGGCGCGGCGCGTTCGCAGGTATGGGCGCGGATGTTCGCCGACGTTATGCGGACGCCCGTCGAAACCTTGCGGGCCGACGAGACGGGCGCCTTGGGAATCGCAATCGCAACCGCCGCCGCCGTCGGGGATTACCCGTCGTTAGAGGAAGCGACAAAACATATGGCGTCGTTCTCCCCGACGATTTATCCCGACGCCGGACGCGCCGACATCTACGACCGCAAATACGCCCTTTACGTCAAGGCGATTGAATGCCTTGACGGGCTTTGGGACGACATGCAGAAACTCGCGGATTCTCAATAAAAAAAGGCGGCGTGTCTTTCGGACAGCCGCCTTGCCTTATTCGCCCGCCAAGTCGGGGAAGTCCTTCCGCCCCACTTGTATCACTTTCATGTCCAGCATTCGCAAGCGTTCCAGCACCTCCGGCGGCGCCTTCTCGTCCGTGACGATACAGCCCGCCGTTTCCAGCGAAAAACTCGCGTATGTCCCCGCCTTGCCTACTTTCGTATGGTCGGCGAGTATGAAATACTCCTTGGCGTGCCCTATCATGGTTTCGTTGACGCCCAGCTCCGTGGGGATGTCGCACAGGATTTCCCCGTTGGGCGAAATCCCCGAACAGCCGATAAACGCTTTGTCCGCCCGCATGGTCAGGAGGTTCCTCATCGTGCAGTCGCCCGTCATGATGTGCCCGGCGCTCCGGAGGCTCCCGCCCAAAAGCGTCACGTCCACGCCCGCCGGAAAGCGGCGGTTGACCGCGAGCCCGTTGTTGGTGAACACGGACGCCGGGCATGACGCGTAGTCGAGCGCGTCCAGCGCGGTTTCGCTCCCGTTAATGAAAATGCGGTCGCCGGGCTCTATGAGCGCGGCGGCGCAACGGCTGATAAGGCGGCGGTAGAGCGCCACCGTATCCTTGTCGGCGGCGGGGGCGGCGCGGGCGCCGACGCGGGCGCCGCCGTGGAAGCGCCCTAACTTGCCCTCGTCCTCCAAGGCGCGCAAATCCCGCCGGATGGTCATGAGCGAGACCCCGAACCGCCCCGACAATTCCTCCACCGTGATTTTCTGGCGTTCGCGCACGACCGAAAGGATTTTAGCGCGTCGGGCGTCCACGGTCTGACGGTCCTGTTTCATCCGGCTTTCCTCCTTTGGGGTTCAGATTCCGCGCAAGCCCCGGAGCAGCCCCGGCAGTTCCGAAAGGCTTGCGATTGCCGGAACGCCGTCGGGCGCGGGCTTGGGCTCCGCGATATGTCCGGGCGGCGGCGAAAGCCATACGGCGGACATTCCCGCGTCCAACGCGCCCTTTATGTCATGCGACAGGCTGTCGCCCACGAACACGCATTCCGCCGCCGCGCAGCCCGCCTTTTCCGCGCATAGGTCGAACAGCCGCTTTTCGGGCTTCTCCGCGCCCGCTTCCTCGCTGGATACCATGAAGCCGATGAAATCCAACAGCCCCAGCCTTTGGAGTTTGCGGTACTGGTAATCGGCTGTCATGTTCGTGCCCACGCCGATAACGTATTCCGTCCGCAAGGCCTCCAGCGCCTCCCGGACGCCCGGAACGGGGCGGCAGGCGTCGAGAAACACCGCCCAGTACAAATCGGACATTTGCGGCGCGTACAGAATCGGTTTCCGGACGCGTTCCAATATCATTTGAAAGCGAATCATGCGGTTATGGATGGCGGCGTAAGCGCCCCCGGAACGCGTGATTTGCTCTTGCATAACGGCGTCGTAAACGGCGGAGAACTCCTCTTCCGACAGCCCCAGCGCGATTTGCGCGTAGCCGCTCAGGATACGGAACGCCGCTTCGTGCGCCGCGTCGTAGTCGTAAAGCGTGTTATCCAAATCAAAGACAACCGCTTTTATGTCCATAGCTTTATCCGCCTTAGTTTCAAGACCATTTACCATACGGCTGGCTTCTTGAAGGATTCGCGCATATCTCTCTGGCTCTTGTTGATAAATACGCGCAATTTCAATGTAAATCTTCGGTGCACGCGGAAATCCGCTCTTCCCATTGGTCAATACATATTTCATACGACTGAGTTGGAGGGCGATTCCGGTTTCATTGCGATAAACATTATCAATGATATTACCATTGCGAATGGCTTTTAATCTTAACTTGGATGACAAATCAGATATTGCCGCATTTTCTGAAATTTCTCCGCGTTCAATGCGAAAGTACGTATCAAGCAGTAAAGCCGATTCGTAAATGTCCCACAAAACCCTCTTAGGCATTAAAATTTCCTCCTATACTTTACTCGTTTTTTAAGTATACCATGTCGCGGCGCGAATTGCAAGAGCGTAACGAAAAACAGGGAAACTGCGGGGCGGCGCGAACCGTCCCGCAAGTTTCCCTGTCGTGGGCACGAAAGTCCCGGATTAGTCGAGCAGTCCGGCTTCCTCCAAGCCCGCTTCCATTTCCTTGTCGGACATGATGTTCTTGAGCGGAATGACGACCGTGCCCTTGGCTTTCGCGTCCTCAAAGGTCTTGGCGAAGTTGCGGGCGCAGAGCACCACGTCGAAGTTGGCGGCGGCGGATTTGCCTTCCGAAATGGCGCAGTGATGGAGCTGGGCGGGGTTGACGTTGTGCTTCTTGAACACCTTTTGCAAGGTCATTTTCATCATGAGGGACGAGCCGGCGCCGTTCGCGCAGCAGACCATGAATTTCTTGCCGTCCATTTTCGTCGCCATAATAAAATCTCCTTTACGAAAAACGGAATATTTCCGCCCTCCCGGAAGTCCGGGAGGGATTGGAAAACGTAATTAGCCGTCGTACTCGGACTTAATGCCCTTGTATTCCTTGTAGGCGTCGTAGTCCTCCGTGATGAGGAAGTAGCCTTTCGGGTCCATGCGGTACTCGATTTGGGGAATAGCAATCAAAATCAGCGCGACGAGCGCGACGCCGACATAGCCAAGGTATTTCATCAGGATTGTGAAGCCCGGCCACACGGTAGCCCAGTCGAACATGCCCAGATAGCCGCCGAACGTCGCCAGACCCGTCCAGCCCGCGATGAACGCCGAGCCGAACACTTGGCAGAGCCCGATAAAGAACGGGATGATTAAGCAAGCCTTCAACCCGCCGCGCTCGTTGGCGACAAGCCCGATGGTGGCGTTGTCGAAGAACACGGGCACGAACCCGCAGATGACGATGGTCGGGGAGCCCATGAAGATAAGGACAAGGATGGCGAGAATCTGCCCCACAAGACCCGCGAGGAAGCCGAAGGTCACGGCGTTGGCGTCGCCGAAGCCGAAGCACACCGCGCAGTCCACGCCCGGAACGGACGAGGGCAACAGCTTATCCGCAATGCCTTGGAAGGAGGCGGTCAATTCCGTAACGAACGTGCGGACGCCCAACTGCAAGATGGCAAGGTACACGGCGAAGTTGAGGGACTTGTCGAAGCACCACCAGACATAGTTCGTGGACTCGGCGATGTCGCCCGTGCCGACGAAGTAGGGCTTGCCGATAATCGCCAGAATCGCGCCGAAGAACGCGGTCATGAGCAGAGCCGTGCAGACCATGTTTTCGTTGAAGATGGAGAAGAAGCCGGGCATTTCCATTTCGCCCACTTTTTTGAGCTTTTCGCCCTTTTTCGGGGCAAAAAACTTGTCGGCGAGGAAGTAGCCGAGGCGCACGCCGAACATCTGCTGATGGGCGATAGCGAACCCGGCGCCGTCGGAGAGCTCCTGCATGGGCTTAATGGTCAAATTCGCGCCGACAGCCCAGTACAGCCCCAGCAGAATCGACATGACAATCATCATGGCGGGGGAGACGTTGGCGCCGTTCCCGGCTAATTGCGGCAACGCGAAGAGCATAAGCCACAGCGCGGTCGCCGCCTGTTGAACCTGAATATGTCCGGTTGTGAACAGGGCGCGGCATTTCGTGATGCGGTTGAAGCGCACAAGCAGAATGTTGAAGATGAACGCAATCAGGAGCAGGAGCATAACGTCGGCGAAGCTCTTGCCGATATTCTCCATAGCGTCCTGCACGGCGTTCTGCCCGTAGTACGGGTCGGTGACGCAGGCGGTAAGGTTGAAGCGTTCGCGCAGACCCGCCAGAATCGGGCGGAACGTCCCGGTCAATCCGGCGGAGCCCGCGTTCAGGATGAGCATACCGATTATCGCCTTGAGCGTCCCGGCGAGCGTGTCGTACCACTTTTTGCCCATGAGGGCGTAGCCCAGCAGGGTCAGGAAGCCGACCATATACGGGGCTTTCTGAAGCACGTAGGTGGCGAAGAAATTCCATATCGCCATCAGGAAATCAAGAACAACCATTAGAAGCCTCCATTTTTATGTTTCGGAACGTCCCGTTAATCGTCGTCCTCCGGGGGGTTCTCCGCCTCGGCGCGGAGAATATCCTCCGGGGTGTCCGCCTCCTGCAACGCGTCCAACAGCGGGTAGTTGGTGAACACGCTCATCAGGCTTGCCATGTTGTCAAGGTGTTCGTTGGGGTCGTTGGCGACAAGCGTAAAGAACAGCTTGGCGTGTTTGGGCTCGCCGTCCTCGTCCGTCCCGAAGTCCACGGTTTCCTTGACGCGCAAAAAGCCGACGGCAGTTTTCAACGCGCCGACGGCGTTTTCCTGCGTGTGCGGCATGGCCACCTCGTGGTCGTAGACCATATAGGGTCCGTACTTCTCAATGCACTTGACAATCTGCTTGTAGTAGTCCGGCTCGACATAGCCCGTCTCCACAAGGGATTCCGTGCTGATTCTCACGCCCTCCTGCCAAGAGGGGACGCTGTCCACAAACTTGTAGTGCCCGCGCTCCACGATTTTCTGCAAAATAGTCTTTTCAGCCATAGCGTTTCTCCTATTCGTAGCTCGATTTCCCCGAAAAGGGAAACCCCTCCCCCTGTCCCCCTCCCCAAAGGGG
>JAFXQD010000040.1 GCA_017527365.1 Oscillibacter sp. | reverse complement strand
CCTCCGGCACTGCGTGACATCTCCCCCAAAGGGGGAGACACAGAGACGAAAAGCTCATAAAAAAGCGTCCCCCCTCCCCTTTGGGGAGGGGGACAGGGGGAAGGGTTTCCCTAAGTAAATGACATTGCATAGAACCGCGTCACGCGAAAACGGAAGGAAAGGAAAGCCGCCGGGATTTCGGCGGCGGGACGGGATTATGAAAAGAGAAAGCGGCGTTTTGCTTCCGGTGTTCAGCCTGCCGGGGCCGTATGGAATCGGGCGTTTTTCGCGCCGCGCCCGGCGCTGGATTGACTTCTTGGCGGCGGCGGGGCAGTCCTATTGGCAGATACTCCCCCTCGGCCCCACGGGCTACGGCGATTCGCCCTACCAGTCATTCTCCACGTTCGCCGGGAATCCGTACCTGATTGACTTGGAGGCGTTGATTGAACGGGGGCTTCTGACCGCGCAAGACTGCGAATCCCTGACGCCCCGCGACGATTCCCGCATTGACTACCAAGCCCTTTATGAAAAGAATGCGCCCCTGTTGCGCAAGGCGTTCGCGTCCGCCGCGCCCGACGGCGATTACAGCCGCTTTTGCGAAAGCGCCCGCCATTGGCTGGACGACTACGCGCTGTTCATGTCGCTCAAGGACAAATTCGGCGGCAGGCCGTGGACGGAGTGGCCGGAAGAAATCCGTTTGCGCCGCCCCGGCGCGTTGGCGCGGTATCGGGAAGAGCTGGCGGAGGAAATCGCGTTTCAGAAGCGCGTGCAACACGAGTTTTTCCGGCAGTGGGGCGCGTTGCGGGACTACGCACGCGGGCGCGGGGTACGCATTATCGGCGACATTCCGATTTATGTCGCCATGGACAGCGCCGACGCGTGGGCGAACCCGGAACTGTTCGAGTTGGACGCGGAAAACCGTCCGACCGCCGTCGCGGGGTGCCCGCCCGACGGCTTTTCCGCCGTCGGACAGTTGTGGGGGAACCCGCTCTACCGCTGGGAGTACCACAAGGAGACGGACTATCAATGGTGGGCGGAGCGTCTCCGGGCGGCGTTCGAGCTCTACGACGTTCTGCGCATTGACCATTTTCGCGGCTTCGACGAGTATTACGCGATACCCGCCGGGGCGGAAACCGCGGTTGGCGGCGCGTGGCGCAAGGGCCCCGGACTGGGATTCTTCCGCGCTATGGAACGCCGCCTCGGAAAGCGGGAAGTCATCGCGGAGGATTTGGGCTACGTTACGGACAGCGTGCGGCAACTTGTCGCGGACACAGGATTCCCCGGCATGAAAGTCTTGCAATTCGCGTTCGATTCCCGCGACACCGGCTCCGCCGCCGATTACCTCCCCCACAATTACCCCGTCAATAGCGTCGCCTATACGGGGACGCACGACAACGAAACTACGGCGGGATGGCTGAAAAACATCCTTCCGGAAGAATTGCGCAAAGTGCGGGAGTATTTGTGCGACTTCTACACGCCGGACGCGGAGCTTGCAAAGCCTTTCGTGTCGCTTGCGATGTCAAGCCCGGCGCGGCTGTGCGTGATTCCCTTGCAGGATTACATGGGGCTGGGCAACTCTTATCGGATAAACCGCCCTTCAAGCGTGGGGGAAAACTGGCTCCGGCGTGTCCGGGAGGAAGAGCTTTCGGAAACGCTCTGCGCGGAAATCGCCGCCGTGAGCGCACGTTACGGGCGGGCGTAAGCTATTTTCGGCGGGCGCGTTTCCCGCGCCTTTATCGCAATCGGAGGACAGGATTATGGCAAACAAGCTGTTCGTGTGGCTGCTGTCGGCGGCGCTGTGCGCGGGTCTGACGGCGTGCGGGTCCGACGCGGCGCGGAAAAGCACGGCGGGCGACGAAAGCGGCGCCGCGCAAGAAAGCGCAACGGACGGCGAAAGCGGCGTCACGGAGGAAGCGCTTCTGTCGCTTTTCAACGGCATGACAGGCTACGGCAGAAGCGCGGGCTCCTCGTTGCGCAACGCGGAAAACGCCCGCAACCTGCTGGAGTTCGCCGAACGCACGGATTACGCCAACGCGAATATTATCGACCGTGCGCAAGCCGTCGCCGGGGCGTACTCCGCGATGAGCGACGAAAACCGCGAAGAGTTCCTTTATAATTACGGCGGCGTCCGCTCCCTGACGGAAAGCGCGTTCAAAGACTACGAATCCGTGCGGGGACTGTTCGACGACGCGGGCATAGCGGACGCAATGGAAGATTTGCTGAACGCGGACGGCGCCCGCGAACAGTGGGACGCCTTGCTTTCGGATATTCCGTCCTCTGCGGGACGTTGAAAGCAATGTCATTAACTTTAATAAAAAACCCCCTCCGGCACTGCGTGACATCTCCCCCAAAGGGGGAGACACAGAGACGAAAAGCTCATAAAAAAGCGTCCCCCCTCCCCTTTGGGGAGGGGGACAGGGGGAAGGGTTTCCCTAAGTAAATGACATTGCGTTGAAAGCCGTGCGCGGGCGCCCGACGCGCCAAACGAAAAGCCCTCCCCGCCGGGGGAGGGCTTTTGCGTTCAGATGTCAACGCCGCCGTCCACGCGGATGAGCTGTCCGTCCACAAAGGACGAGGCGTCGGTGGCAAGGAACAGCGCGGCTGCGGCGATTTCGTCGCCCGCGCCGATACGTTTCAGCGGGGAGCGCTCGACCATGAATCCGAAGGCCTCTTCCCCGCCCACGGAATCCAGCATAGCCGTGCGAATGGCGCCGGGGCAAATGCCATTGACGTGGATTTCCGGCCCCAGCTCCATTGCCATCGACTTTGTCAAGCCCATCATGGCGTGCTTGCTGGTCACATACGCCGCGGAGCCCCAGTGCGCCGCGCACCCGGCCACGGAAGCAATATTGATGATATGCCCGCCGCCGTTCTTCTTCATCACGGGGGCGCAGAGTTGCGCCAGCAGAATCGCCGAAGTGACGTTGACATTGAGAACCTGTTGCCACTCGTCGAGTTTGAGTTCCATAAAGGGCGTGACGCTGAGTTGCCCGGCGTTGTTCATGAGAATATCGACTCTGCCGTAGGCGTCCATAGCCTTATTGAAGATGTCGCCGACAGAGGACAAGTCGGCGGTGTCGGCAATCACGTGCATAGCCTCTCCGCCGTCGGCCTTGATTTTCTCGACAACCGCCTTGGCGCGTTCCTCGTTGCGCCCCGTGACGACGACTTTCGCGCCCTCTTTGGCGAACAGATACGCCGTGTCGCGCCCCATGCCCGACGTGGAGCCGGTAATAATCGCTACTTTGTTGTCCAGCTTGCCCATAAGAAACCTCCTTGCGTTTCGCCGTGAGTTCTGAATAGGATGTCCGGAATTTGGCATAAGTATAAACGGCGCGGGGAAGATTGTCAACCGATTATTGCGCAAACATTTGATTTGCGCGCATTTGTTTTCTAGCTAAAACTTTTTGTCCGGGCGGCGCCAAGTTACTTCTTCTTGCGTCGGGAAGGCAACAGCCTGACGGGGGCGTAACGGTTGTAAAGCCGGAGGAGCAATACCATGGCGTCGTGCTCCGAGCGGTAGCCGGACGGCGAAAACATTTCCAGCGGCGACAAGTCCGGGTTGTCCTTGCGCAACATTTCCATGAGCCGGGCTTCCGCGCCGCGCACGGTGGCGCGTTCGGAGTAGATGTACAGCCCGCTGACGCCGGGGGCGTCCGTCTGCGGCTGTATCGCCGTGCGGAGCTTGCGGCACAGGGCGAACGTGTACAGGCGGTTGCGCAACCGTTCGATTTCCTTTGTCCCGCCAATCAGCTTGACGCACACAATCTCGCCCAAGGAATAGTTGTCCGCGTCCAGATAGTCGCGGTAGGGCGTGCGGCGCAGGCGGTTCAACACGTCCTGTTCCACGCCGCGCATTTCCCCGACATGAAAGATACGCGTCTTGTGGTTGCGGACGGTGTACAGGAAGTAGCTTTGCCCCAAATTGTCGAGCTTTTCCATAAGGCGCGACGCGTCGCTTTCGCGCATGGTTTCCGTTTGCAGGTAGCGGTTTTCGCGGACATCGTAAAGCGCGGCGCCGTCCATGACAATCATGGGCAGGTTCAGTTCGACCGCGCTTAACTGCGCGGCGAAAAACGCGGGCGCGTGGCGGGAAATCAGGCAGATTTTCGCGCCGTCGCGGCAGAGCGAGTTCAGGCGGAAGAGCGCCGCCGGGTCAATCTGCGAAAAGCGGTCGGGGACTAAATCGTCGGAGCGCACAAAAAACGCCAAATCGGGGTTGCGGCTCCGGGGCAGGCGGAACACGTTCACGCAAATGGCGACCGCCGTGCCCAGCATGACGCCGAGTATCCGTTCCAGCGCGTCCAAAATCGGATTTTCAATTTCCGGGAAGGCGATTACAATGCAGACAAACACAATCGCCGCCAGCCCGGACGCGTCCGGCTTACGCAACGCGATGGAGGCATAGAGGCTCGCCAGAACGCCCAGCGCCATTAGGACGTACAGCGCGTATGGGTTGGCGCCGATAATCGGGAAGGCCAGCAGGAGGAACAGCAGGAACAGCCCCCAGCCCGCGCCGATGAGCGTGCCCGTCATGCGGTTGAGCGCGTACTCCCGCGTGTCGCGCACATACGGCTGCATACAGATTATCGCCGTAATCGCGGCTTCCGACGGCATGTCCTCCCCGCGATAGCCCCGGAGATAGTAGAAAATCAGGCAGAAAAACACCGCGACCGCCGTCTTTATCATGCGCTGTCCGATACGCGGCGGAGACCATTTCTTTTGCTTGCGTTCCATATTCTTTCCTCCCTTGCCCGCGTGGGCTGCCGCGCCTGAGTTTAGCAGATTTCCCCCCGGATTGCAAGTTCTGCCGCCGCTAAGGCGTCGGCGGAAGCCGCCGTATCCGAATTTTTCAAACAAAACTCCGCCGCCCTGTTTGAGCGGCGGACGGAACGGAGGAAACGCGTTAAAAAGAGCCTGTCAGCTCTTGACCGCCCCGGCGGTCACGCCCTCCACGATATACCGTTGCAGGAACACGTACAACAGCAGGATGGGCAGAATCGCCAGCAGGAGCGCCGCCATAATCAGCCCGATGTCCGTGGAATACGTGCCGTAAAAGACCTGCGTCGCAATCGGGATAGTGTAAAGCTCCTTGCGCCCCAGCACCAGACTTGGGAGCAGGTAGTCGTTCCAGAACGCCATAGCGTCGATAATCGCCACCGTCGCAATCGTGGGCTTCAACAGCGGAAAGACAATCAGCCAATAAGTCTGCCAGCGGGAACAGCCGTCGATGTCCGCCGCCTCCTCCAAGTCAACGGGGACGTTGGTGTGAATCGCGCCGTGGAACATGAACGTAGCCATAGCGAGGGAAAAGCCCGTGTGCATGAAAATCAGCGTGGCGCGGTGGTTCAGAATGCCCAGCGTGCCGCCGTAGAGGGACACCAGCGGAATCATGAGCACCTGAAACGGAATCACCATGGACGCGACCATGAGCGAGAAGAGCAACGCGCAGGCCTTCCATTTGTTCCGCACGATGACGAACGCGGTCATAGCGGAAAAGACAATCGTCAAAATTGTGGAGCTGATAGTAATAATCGCGGAGTTTCCGAAGGAGCGCCAGAAGTTCATTTTCTTCATGGCTTCCGGGAAATTCTTCAGCGTGAACCCGTGCGCCCCCAGCAGGGACAGCGGGTCGGAAGTGATGTCCGCCTTGGTCTTGAACACGTTGATAATGACCATGATGAACGGGAAAATGAACGCGAAAAACATCACAATCAGGATAACGAGCATGATAGCGTGGGAAATGCGCTTGCTGCGCGCCGCCGCTTGATTCTCCGTCATTACGCCGCCACCTCCGCTTTCTTGCCAATGTAGACCTGCGTCACGCCGACAACGGCGCACACAAGGAACAGAATCAGCGCCTCCGCCTGCCCCACGCCGTAATTCTTATAGGTGAACGCCTGGTTGTAAACGTGCATGGCCGCCATAACCGACGTGTTGAACGGCTCGCCTTTCGTCAGGGACAGGTTCACGTCGTAGACCATGAAACAACGGGTGATGGTCAAGAACAGGCACTGCACGAAAGAGGATGTCATCAGGGGGACCGTGACATGGAACAT
>JAFXQD010000039.1 GCA_017527365.1 Oscillibacter sp. | reverse complement strand
GTCGGCGCGACGGGCATTATCTCCGACACCGTGCGCGATGCGCTCGACAACCCGGAGACCGAAGCCGATTCGGACGCCTCCGACCGCCGGGAGCCCGAAACCGTTTGGGATTCTCCCGACGATACGCAAGCCGTCTCCGGCCGGAGCGATTCCGCGACGGACGACGGCGACATCCAAGCCGCCGCGACGGACATCACAGCCAACATCATTTGGGACGACGGCGCGGAGGAAAGCGCGCCCGCCGCCCCGGCGGAATCCGCGCCGCAGGAAGCCCCCAAAGCCAAAAAGCCCCGCAGTCGCCGCGCCGTTCGCTTTTTGACAGGTTTCGCGGCGGCGCTCCGCGTGCGGGAAGCCGTCAAAGAGAGCGAGAGCGCGGACGCCGGGAAATCGGCGGACGGCAAGCCGAAACGGCGTAAAAACCCGTGGATACAGGGCGCTATCGCGGCGGCGCTGGCGCTCGTGATTCTGAGCGGCTCCGTGACCTACAACACCGCTTTCGCCGCCTCCTACGTCTCCATCGACGTGGACGAATCGTCCGTCGAGTTTGCCGTCAACCGCATGGGGCGCGTGATTTCCGTAAAGCCCATCAGTTCCGACGCCGAAGGGCTTGCGCAGTCGATTGAAAGCGGCGTGAAGAATAAGAAAGTGGACGACGCCGTGAGCTACGCCATGGACGCGCTCAAGGACGCGGGCTACCTCAACGCCGCCAACGGCGAGGTTATCGCCAGCGTCACTTCCGACACCGAAAAGCGCGAAATGGAGCTGACGCAGACCGTCGCGCAGAGCATGGACGGGCACAGGCAGGACGGCTTGAAAGTCTACCTGATGGCCGCCGGGAAGCCCGACAGACAGGCGGCTTTGGCGCGGAAAGTCAGCCCCGGACGCTACCTCATCCGGCGTTCCGGAATGGAGTCCATGCCGGAGCGCAACGACGATTCGGACGCTTCCGCCGGGCAGGTTAGCGGGAACCCCGCGACGCCCGCCGCGCCCGACTTGTCCGCCGTTGACGCCCTGCCGCAAGCCGAGACCGCGACGCTTGCCAACGGTCAGGCGGGCGCCGCCGCGACATCCGACAGCGGCGCGAACGCGAACGCGTCCGGCGCCCCCGTAAGCGCCGCCGACGGCGCGGCGGCTTCCGCGCAGTCCGCCGCGGCTACGGACAACGGCAATACGCAGGCGCCCGCCGCGCCCGCGACGCCCGCAAACGACGCCGGGAACACGCAGTCCGCCGCGACGAGCGCAACAACCCCCGCGACGAGGAGTAACAACAAAACGACGAGCAGTACAAGGACGAACAGTAAGACGAGCTCAAACAACAAGACCGCGACCACGGCGAAGAGCAATACGACGACTTCTAAGAACAACTCGAAAACGACGACGACAACGACGAAACCGAAAGAGACGACGCCAGTCACGAAACCCGCCGCGCAACCGACGCCGGAGCCGAAGTCCGAACCCGCGCCGACCGTGACGCAACCGGAGAGCGAACCCGCGCCGACCGAACCGGAAAGCGCCCCCGCCCAACAGCCGGAGCCGGGAAGCGTTCCCGCCCCGCGACAGGAGCCCGAACCCGAAAGCAGACCCGTCCAACAACAGCCCGAACCCGAACCGGAAAGCAGACCCGTCCCGCAGCCGGAGCCCGAACCCGAAAGCAGGCCTGTCCCGCAACCGGAGAGCAGACCCGCCGAACCCGAACCGGAGCAGTTATGGGGCGGCAATCGACCGGAGCCCCAGCCGAACGGCGGCGGGCAGGCGTCGGGCGGAGACCCCGGAGAAACTACCGGGCACGTCGTGCGCGAGGAACGGGAGCCCGCGAGGGAGCCCACAGAGCCCGACGACGGCGAGACGACCGCGCCTAAGCCCGCGAACGAAACGCCGAAGCAATCCGAACCCGAACCTGTCCGGGAGGCGCCGAGACAGCCCGAACCGGAGCCTGTCAGAGAAACGCCGAAGCCGTCCGCGCCCGAACCGGAGCCTGAAGCCGTTAGACCCTCCAACAGCGGCGGGGAATCCAAGCCCGTAAGCGAGGCGCCGAAGCCGTCCGCACCCGAACCCGTCAAGGAGACGCCGCAACAATCCGAACCCGTCAAGGAGACGCCGAGACAGTCCCAACCCGAACCTGTCCGGGAAACGCCGCAACCGTCCGCGCCCGAACCGGAGCCCGAAGCCGCCAGACCTTCAAACGGCGGCGGAGAATCGCAGTCCGCGCCGCCCCCGGCGGAGAGCCCCGAAAACGAAATGCCCGGCTAATCCCGCCCCGACAACGGCAATACGCGCATAAAAAACGCCTCCCCGCCCGAAAGGATGGGGAGACCGCTTTTTTATTTAAAGGTTGCGCCTCAACGGTGGCGGCGCTTCCACGCCAGCATGGACAGCGGCACGGAAGCCGCCGTAAGGACAGCCGCCGCCGCCAACGCGCCCCATACAACCCCCCGCGACATCCCGTCGGGCAGTATGGCGCCGCCCGCTATGCCCGCCGCCGCCATGCCCCCGCCCATTGCGCCGCACAACACCAAAATCAGCATACGCGCAAGGCGGCTTTTCTCCGCGTCAAAGCGGAAGTAAAGCGGCATGGTAACGGCCATAAACGACAGCGCGACGAACAGCCCCGCCAGCGTGACGCGCAAATCAAAAACGCCGTCAATATGAATCCACGACGCCCGCGCCATCAGCCGACGCGCCAGCAGTCCGAACGCCGCGAGGCACGGCGCGGCAATCCACCCGACGCAGTAGCGGCTCAACACGATTTGCCGCGTACTGTAAGGCATCATCAGTTCCATCATGTCCCACTTGCTCCGGTCGTCGTAGGCGAACGCCGTCGCTGGGAGCATGGCGGCGTACAGGAACGTGATGAAAAGCCCCATCCCGTTCGGGAACGTCTGAAACAGGAGAACAATCGTTGCGTAAAGCCAGAGTTGCTTCCGCAGGACGTAAAAATCCTTCAACATCAGCGATTTCATGCCCCTTTCGCCCCCTTTGCGGCAAACAGTATCACGTCTTCCAGCGTCGGGCGCTCCAAGGTGAGCGTGGGCGGCGCGGCGTCGCGGCGCACCAGCGCCCGCACCCCGCCGTATGCGCTCTCCTCGCGCCCGACGACCGCCTCCCGCAACAGGCTTCCCGCCTGCTCCGCCGTGCCCTTGAAGATTCCGTATTGTTCCAGCAGGTTGTCCTTTTCCTCGCAGAACAGCAGTTTCCCCCTGTGCAGAAACGCTATCGTGTCGCAGAGCTTCTCCAAGTCGCTCACGATGTGCGACGAAATCAGCACGGAGCGCCCGTCTTGCAGGGCGAAATCGCGGAACGCCTCGATGATTTCATCCCGGACAATGGGGTCAAGCCCCGCCGTCGCCTCGTCAAGGACAAGCAGTTTCGCGTCGTGGCTCAACGCCGCGGAAATCGCCAGCTTCATGCGCATTCCCCGCGAATACTCCTTGAACGGCTTCTTGTCGGGCAGTTCAAACCGCCGCAGATAATCGGCGTACCGTTGCGCGTCCCAGCGGCGGTAGGCCAAGCGCATGACCTTGCCGACCTGCGCCGCCGTCATGACTTCGGGAAAATAGGCGTCGTCGAGCACAACGCCGACATCCTCCTTGGCTTCGCGGAAGCCCCGCGAGCCGGGGGAGCGCCCCAACAGGGAAATCTCCCCGGCGTCGGCTTGAATCGCGCCCATGAGCAGGCGAATGAGCGTCGTTTTGCCCGCGCCGTTTTCGCCGACAAGCCCGCATATCGTCCCTTCCGGGACGGCCAGCGTCACGCTGTCCAGCGCGAAATCTTGAAACGCCTTTGTCACGCCCGACAGCGCAACCGCGTTTTTCGCGTCCATGTTCAGCCCTCCTCCCACAGTATCCGCGCCGTCTCGCGGAAGTCCTCCCACGTCATGCCGCAGTCCTTGGCAAGGCGGATAGCCCCGCTCAACTGCTCCTCCATGTCCCGCGCCCGCCCCTCGCGTATCCGGTCGAAATCGCGCTCCGCCACGAAACAGCCCTTCCCCGCCACGGTGTTGAGGAACCCGGCGGCTTCGAGTTCGTCGTAGGCGCGTTTGGTCGTGATGACGGAGATTTTCAAGTCCTTCGCCAAAGCCCGGATAGACGGCAGAGCCTCTCCGGGCTTGAGCCTCCCGGCGACAATCTGCGCCTTCAACTGGCTGGCGATTTGGTCGTAGATGGGCTGGCTTGTGGCGTTGCGTATGATAATCTCCATGGCTCGCCTCCGTTCTCTCCGTATATGAACAGTATATACAGAATGAACGGTTTTGTCAAGAGGGAATTTAAAAACGTATGCGCGCACAGTTTCCCGGAGGATTTGAGGGACGCTTCCGAAAACGGTAAATAAAGTAGGAATATGGCGCTCAAAAACTTGAAAACTGTCAAATATTTTTGTTAAAATGGATTCCATACTTTCCGGCAAAAGGTTCTGCAATTCGCCGACACGCAGAGGAAAAAATTTTTTCGCAAAAGCGCTTGAATTTTTCCGTCAGATGATGTAATATAGTTCCAGAAATCATATCACACGTTTTCGCATATAATGAACGACGGCATGGAAGGGGGAAATCATATGCGGACAGTCGTTTTGCAAGGGTATCTTGTCGGGACGGAAGCCGGGGGCGAGGCGCGGCGCTTGCGAAAAGCGGTGCGCAAACTGCAACGGGCGCGTCGCCGCGCCG
Organism: Oscillibacter sp.; assembly: GCA_017527365.1. Lineage (GTDB taxonomy): Bacteria > Bacillota > Clostridia > Oscillospirales > Oscillospiraceae > Oscillibacter. The sequence goes on along the minus strand of JAFXQD010000039.1, from coordinate 18,791 downwards.
AACGGAAGGAACTGGTTCGACAGCGGAATGAGCCTCCGCGCCTGACGAAACGGGAAGAGGCGATTAACGCCGCAAGCCACGGGGCGGGCGCGCTGATGGCGGTCGCCTGCATGACGCTTTTGCTGTTAAAGTCCGATACGCCGCTCAAACTAACGGCCTCCCTGTTCTACGGCGTCAGTATGATTTTTATGATGCTGTCAAGCTGTGTCTACCACGCCATGCCGACAGGCTCCGCCGCGAAACGCGTATTCCGGAGGTTTGACTACACGTCGATTTACCTGCTCATCGGCGGCACGTTCGCGCCGATTCTGCTGGCGCATATCGGCGGCGTTCTCGGCGTTACGCTCTTCTGCGCACAGTGGGGCGTAATCGCGGCGGGCGTGGCGCTGGTTCTCGCGTTCGGCCCCGGACGCTGGCGCGGGCTGTTGTTCACGCTCTATTTCCTGCTTGGCTGGAGCGGGCTGGGATTCATCCCGGAGTTTTACGCCCACGCCCCCGCGCTGTTATGGTTTATCTTCATGGGCGGGGTCGTGTACACGGCGGGGATGATTCCTTTCGCAAGACAGCGGAAATATGACCATTGCGTATGGCATTTTCTGGTGCTGGCGGCGGCGGCGCTCCACTGGCTGGGCATTTATACGCAGATTTACTAATCTGCCCGCGATTTGACAAAGATAATTTTACGTGCGCCCGTTGCGGGCGGATTTGTCGCTTCCCAACAAAAAGGATACGGAGAAATTGGAGGCTTTTTCAAGGAAGCCTGTTTACAAGTCCGGCTTATCATGGTAGGATAGAATCTAAAAAAGGGCGGCAAGGCTCTGTTTTTGGAGGATTGGCTATGAAAAGGAACTGGCTCGCGCTTCCGCTCATATGCGGACTGCTCCTGACGCTGGCGGCCTGCGGCGGCGTCCCCGCGACGAATGACGCCCCCGGCGCGGATAGCGACCTTGCGTATGTCACGGACAAGGGGACGCTGGTTGTCGGAATCACCGATTTCGCCCCCATGGACTACAGGGACGACGACGGCGCGTGGATTGGCTTTGACGCGGATATGGCAAAAGCGTTCGCGGCGTGGCTGGGCGTAGAGGCGGAGTTTGTCGAAATCGACTGGGACAGCAAGCTCGCCGACCTGCAAGCGAAAGCCGTTGACGTTCTCTGGAACGGGATACCGATTAGCGACGAATTGCGGGCGGGCGCGTCCGTGTCCGACGCCTACTGCATGAGCGGGCAGGTCGTGGTCATGCCCGCCGACAAGGCCGCCGACTATCAGACGCCAGAAAGCCTGCCGGGGCTGTCTTTCGCCGTAGAGGGCGGTTACGCCGCCGCCGGGCTGCTCGACGCAATGGGCATTCCCTACGCCGCTTTTGACACGCAATTCCGCGCCTTGGAGGAAGTCGCCTCCGGCGCCTATGACGCCTGCGTCGTTGACATGGTCATGAGCGGCTTCATGATTGGCGAGGGCGGCGCTTATCCTGACTTGGCCTATGCCGCGCAACTCACCCGCGAAGAATACGGCGCGGCGTTCCGCAAGGGCTCCGACCTTGTAGACGCTTTTCACGACTTCTGGGCGTCCGCGTCCGCCGACGGCACGGTCATGGCGGCCGCCGAGGCTTACGGCCTTCAGAAAGCGGTCATTTTAAAATAACGCCGGGAAAACGCGCGGGCGGGTTTGTCGCTTTCCACAAAAAGAACGCGGAGAAATTGTAGGCTTTTTGAAAAAAGCCTGTTTACAAGTCCGGTGTAGCATGGTAAACTGTTAGCGCACTAAAGGGCGGACGCCCTGTCTTTTGGAGGATGCGCAATGAAAAAGAAACTTCTGTCCCTGTTGCTCATGTGCGGGCTGGTTCTGACGTTGGCGGCTTGCGGCGGCGCCCCCGCCGAAAATCCCGCCTCCGGCGGCAACGAGGCGGCGTCGGGCGCGGCGGAGACCGACGCCAACCCCGCCGATACGGGAACTCCCGCCGACGCCGCCCCGGACGACGCCGCGCAACTCTCCGGCGAAACCGCCGCCGATACGGGCAGCGATGTCGAGTACGTAAAGGGCAAGGGCAAGCTGGTCGTGGGCATTACGGATTTCGCCCCCATGGACTACCGCAACGACGCGGGCGAGTGGGTCGGCTTTGACGCGGACATGGCGAAGGCGTTCGCGGAATCGCTGGGCGTCGAGGCGGAGTTTGTCGAAATCAACTGGGACAACAAGCTCATGGAACTGCAAACCAAGGCGATTGACGCCGTTTGGAACGGCATGACGATTACGGACGAAGTGAAGCAGGGCGCGTCGGTGTCCGAGGCGTACTGCAACAACGGGCAGGTGGTGGTCGTCCCGGCTGAAATGGCGGCGGCGTACTCCACGCCGGAGAGCCTCGCAACGCTGAGTTTCGCCGTCGAAAACGGCTCCGCCGGCGCCGCGCAGTTGGACGCCCTCGGCATTCCTTACGCCGCGCTGGACACGCAAGCCCGCGCCTTGATGGAAGTCGCCTCCGGCGCCTCCGACGCCTGCGTGATTGACCTGCTTATGGCGGGCGCGATGATTGGCGAGGGCACGAGCTACCCCGACTTGACTTACACCGTGCAGTTGAACAACGAGGAATACGGCGTGGCGTTCCGCAAGGGCTCCGACCTGCCGGAAGCGTTCAACGCGTTCTGGGCGGACGCCTCCGCGAAAGGCGTCGTGATGTCCGCCGCCGAGACTTACGGCGTGCAACAATCGGTTATCGTAAAGTAAGCAAACGGCTTGCGCGCAGGGGGCTTTCCGCCCCCTGTTTTGCGCTGTCCGAAACACAGAGGAAAAGAGGGGTTCCATTGCTCGCAACCGTCACTTTGTCGTTGCTGGAAGGGTTCGGCGCCACGCTGAAACTTTTCTTTTTAACGTTGCTTTTCGCGCTCCCGCTGGGGCTGGTTATCAGTTTCGGCTCCATGAGCAAGTTTGCGCCCTTGCGCTACTCCACGCAGACTTTCGTTTGGATTATCCGGGGCTCGCCGCTCCTGTTGCAAATCCTCATTGTCTTTTACGGCCCCGGACTGCTCTTTCATTTGCCCCTGTTGCCGCGCTTCGCCGCCGCGCTGTTGTCGTTCGTGATTAACTACGCCTGCTACTTTTCGGAAATCTATCGCGGCGGGATACAGTCCGTGCCGAGGGGGCAGTACGAGGCGGGGCAGGTGCTGGGCATGACGCCCGCACAGATTTTCTTCCGCGTCACGCTCTTGCAGGTCGTCAAGCGCATTATCCCGCCCATGGGCAACGAGATGATTACATTAGTAAAAGACACCGCCCTTGTGCGCGTCATCGGCGTGTACGAAATCATCTGGAAAGGCGAATCGTTCACGAAAAAGGGCTTAATCTGGCCCCTGTTCTACACCGGGCTGTTCTACCTTATATTCAACGGCGTCTTGACGATACTGTTCCGCAAGGCCGAGGAAAAGCTGGATTATTTCAAGTAAGGAGGGGCGGCGTATGCCCGTTTTGGAAGTACGGAATCTGGAAAAGCATTTTGGCGACACGCGGGTGCTTAACGACATCGGCTTTTCGCTGGACAAGGGACAGGCGCTGTCCATTATCGGCGCGTCGGGGAGCGGCAAAACCACGCTCCTGCGCTGTCTGAACTTTCTGGAGCGCCCTGACGGCGGGAGCATTGCCGTCAACGGCGAGACGCTCTTTGACGCCGCCGACCCCGCCGCGCTCAACGAAAGCGAAATCCGCAAGAAGCGGCTGCATTTCGGGCTGGTGTTCCAGAACTTCAACCTGTTCCCGCAGTACACGGCGCTGGAAAACGTGACCTTGGCGCGGGAACTGCTGGCGAAAAAAAGCGGCGGGGAATCCAAAGAGGCGATACGGGAGGCGGGAAAGGAACTGCTGGCGCAGATGGGGCTCGCCGACCGCGCCGCGCATTATCCCCACCAGCTTTCCGGCGGACAGCAACAGCGCGTTGCGATTGCGCGGGCGCTGGCGTTACATCCCGACATCCTCTGCTTTGACGAGCCGACATCGGCGCTTGACCCGGAACTGACCGGAGAGGTTCTGCGGGTAATCCGCAACCTTGCGGAGAAGAAAACGACCATGATTATTGTCACGCATGAAATGGCGTTCGCCCGCGACGTGGCCGACCGCGTGATTTTCATGGACGGCGGGCTCATCGTGGAGCAGGGCGACCCGCGGGAGGTTATCGACAACCCCAAGGAGGAGCGCACCCGGCGTTTTCTGGCGAACTACGCGAGGAATTAGCGGAGTATTAAGCGCGAAAAGCGGGAGCCGATTTTGCGTCGGCTCCCGCTTTTGCTCTGGCGTTTAGGCTAATATTCTGTCATCGTTTCCCGCATCACAGATTACCGCCGCCAGCATTTCACGGTAGGTTTGCTCAAAAACCTCCCCAGTCTCCTCGTCGAGAACTTTCCGAATTTCCGTCAGGCTGTCCTCGCACTTACTCAGAGCGTCCTTTTGTCCCTTGTAGAACTTGTCGAGCTTGTCGCAAATCCGCAGGATTGCGCTTTCCAGTTTGTAATCTTCCGGGGGCTTGAATTTCCCTTTGTGCGCGGCTATCGCGTCAACGAGCGCCTCTTCATTGGAAAAGCCGCATTCCCCAAAAACCTCGCGGAGCGCCCATTTCTTGTGATGAACGTCCGCATAGAACGGGAAGGTCTTCAGCCAATCGTGCAAATATGCGGCGAGCATGAGAAATTCCTTCTCCGCATAAGGCGGCAATATAAACCTCGCCCGGAAATTTGCCAGAAACCTTTCCAGAAATATTTCGCACAGGGCAAGAACCCTGCTCGTATGGCGATATAAGCGCTGATTCGGCGCCTTTTTCGCTTTCAAAATAAACCACCCGCCTAACGCTGAAAATTCGGACGCGCCTTGCAAAAGCAACGCCATCATAGCAGATTTCCGGCGGCTTGTCAAGGCGAATCTTGACTTTGACTAACTTTCATCATCTGCGCGGCTCGTCGTGCCAGAGTTCGAGGACGTAGCAGTCGAAGCGGCGGCCCCACGGACGGAACGCCGTCAACTGCTTCAAGCCCTGACTGCCACGCGGATTCGCAATGCTTACCAAGACTTCCGAAGCCTTGACGGGAAGCCACCCCGCCGGGATAATGCGCAACAGCATATTCTCGTCAAGGCGCCCGTCGGGGAGCGTAACCTGTTCTAACATGCAGGGAAGCCACAGCGACTTCACAGGCCGCTGTATATTATTTGTGCGGCGCAATAAGTTCAGGTACACGGCGCGTCACTCCGCAAACGTAACCGTAGCGCCGACGCGCTCGCCGTCGCGCCAGAGCGTCAGGGACATGCTCTCGCCCACGTGGTAACGGCGGCGGACGCGCAACAGGTCGCGGCTCCCCGACACCGTTTCCCCGTCGGCGGCTATGATGTAGTCGCCGACTTTCACGCCGGCTTTTTCCGCCGCCGAATCGGGCTCCACCTTCAACACGCCGATTCCCCACAAATCCGGCTCCACTTCCGTGCCGAAGGAATCTACCGACACGCCGATGACGGGCTCCGGCTGGCTCTCGCCGTAGGTCAGCAGGTCGTTGACAAGGCGTTCCATGGCCGCCGAAGGGATGGCGAAGCCAAGCCCCTCCACCGTCGAGCGGCGCGAACTCATCTTCACGACGTTGATTCCGATAACCTGCCCGTACTCGTTGATGAGGGGGCCGCCGCTGTTGCCGGAGTTCAGGGCGGCGTTGGTCTGCAAAAGCGTCATCGTGCGCCCGTCAACAAGCACGTCGCGGTCAATGGCGGAGATAATGCCGTTGGTCAAGGTGCCCCGGAACTCAACCCCCAGCGGGTTGCCGATGGCGTACACCGCGTCGCCGACGCTCAAAAGCTCCGAGTCGCCGAACTGCGCGGCGCGGAACTGCGCGGACGCGTCCATTTTGAGTATCGCCAAGTCGTTTCTCTCGTCCCCGGCGACGAACAAGGCGGGGTAGGCGCGCCCGCTAGCATGGCGCGGCACTTGACCCCGCCCTGTATCACGTGGTAGTTCGTGACAAAATAGCCGTCGTCGGAGAAGATAACGCCCGTGCCGACGGCGGCGGTCTCGTCGTCCAACTCCACGATGACCGTAAGCACGGACGGGTTGACATTCCGGTAAACTTCCTGCGCGGACTGCGTTTCGCCGTGTTCGCGCAGGAGCTTGAACGCGGCGCCGTCCCCGACAGGCCACGCGGGAATTTTAACGGTTAAATCCTCTTTTTTCCCGGATTCCTCGAACTTTTCGCGGAAGTCCCAGACAAAGCGGTCGCCGGCGGGCGCGGCGCGGCGCTGTTCCCAGAGGCGCCCCCCGACCGCCAGCAGTCCGGCGACCGCCGCGCCGCAGAGGAAGCCCCTCAGCCAGCGGCGGCGCTGTTGGCGGCGTATCCGGCGTTCGCGGGAGCGCGTTTCGGACGCGCTTTCCGCCGCCGTTTGCGTTCCGGGCGGCGTTTGCGTCGTTGCTTGCGCTTGCGGTTGGGACGGCGTTTCCAACGCGGCTTGCATTACGGACAGCGTTTCCGCCGCCGTTTGCGTTTCGGGCGGGGATTCCGTCGCGGCTAACGTCTCCGGGGCTTCCGCCGCGTCATGTTCTCCTGATAACGGGATGTTTGCAAATTCTTCCATGCGTTTTCCCTCTTGTTTCCTTCCAAAATACGGGGCGTTTCCCACGCTTACATAATCCGCAGGGAGAACGAAAATTCGGTCACGCCGTTTTGACTGCTGACGCAGATTTCCTCCCTGTGGAGTTTGAGAATCGTCTTGACGATATACAGCCCCAGCCCCACGCCGTCCCTGTCCGCGCCGCGTGACCGGTCGGTCTTGTGGAAGCGGTCGAAGAGCAGGGGCAGTTCGTCCGGCGGAATGGTCTCCCCGACATTCCGCACGGATACGACGGCCTTGTTTTCGCGTGCCCGCACGCCGAAATAGAGCGTGGAACCGGGCGCGGCGAATTTCGCGGCGTTCTCCAGCAGGTTGTACAGGACTTGTATAATCATGTCCATGTCGCCGAGGGCATAAATGGACGCGTCCGGAATATCCGCCTCCACGTCAAGTTTGCGGTCCGTGATTTTCTTTTCCATGGAAATCAGGACGCGGCGCATACTCTCGCACAGGTCGAAACTTCTGCCGCTCCTCAACGGGTCGGTATCTTGAAACTGGTTCACGTCCAGCATACGCCGCACCATGCGGCTCAGGCGGCGGCTTTCCTCCGCGATGATTTCCAGATACTTCCGCTCGCTTGCGGGCGGAATCGTGCCGTCTAAAATGCCGTCGGTGTACCCGGCGATAGTCGTGAGCGGGGTTTTGAGGTCGTGCGACAGGTTGGAGAGAAATTCGCGCCGCCGGACTTCTTGCCCCTGCAATATGTCCGCCATCTGGTTGAACGACGCGGAAAGCTCGCCGATTTCGTCGCCTTGGTAGTAGTCTTTCATCCGGACGCTGAAATCCCCGGAGGCGTACCGCCTTGTGGCGCGCACCATTTCCTTGAGCGGGAGCGTCATTTGGGAAGCCGTGACGGAGACCGCCAGCAGGGAAAGGAGCATGATGACGGAGGCGGCGGCGAAGTACAGGGAGATGAAGGTATTCCAGAGGCTGTCCAGACGGGAAGAGGTAGCCACGGCGAACACGGAGCCAACCTTGGAGTTGTCACGGGGGTTCGCGGCGGCGACGCCGGCAATCATGAAGCCGACATTGTGATTTTGCCGGAATGTTTGCACGGGTTCGCCGGGGCGGACGGTCTCCGCCAGCCCGCTTAGGAAATCCCAGTCGGACTTGTCGTAATCCGGGACATCCTTAATCGGATAGACGCGCTCCTGATTCTTGTCGTAAATCACGAACTGCGCCCCGGAGAGGTCAACGGCAAGGTCTGCGATGTTCAGGAAGCTCGGATAGCCGCCAATCTGCGCAAACAAAGGGCGGCGCCCCTCCTTCTCCTCCCGCTCCGCGTACTCGACGCATTCCCGCGCCATAGCCTCGGCGCGTTTCTCCAGTTCGGCGGTCTGCTCGCCGCGCATGTGGATGTAGCTGAGGGAAAAAAACACAAAGCCCAGCAATACCAGCGTAAGGAGCACCATTCCGGCGGTCACGAGCAGTTGCCGCCAATACATGCCCCGGAAGCGTTCCTGACGTTGTTTCATCTTAACGCCTTTCCGTTCTTCAACTCGAACTTGTAGCCCACGCCCCAGACCGTGCGCAACGACCACTGGTCGGAGACGTTTTCGACTTTCTCCCGCAGTCGCTTGATGTGCACGTCCACGGTGCGGCTGTCGCCGAAGTAGTCGAAGCCCCAGACCTCGTCCAAAAGCTGGTTGCGGGTGTAGACCTTGTTCGGGTTGGAGGCCAGATGATAGAGCAGTTCCAATTCTTTCGGGGGGGTGTCGATTTTCCTGCCGTCCACAATCAGGGAGTAAGCGTCTAAATCAACGGAGAGCTTGTCGTAGGAGACGGACTTGCTGGTGTCGTTGGGAATCTCCGTGCGGCGGAGCACGGCGTTAATCCGGGCGATAAGCTCTTTCATCTCGAAGGGCTTGACGACGTAATCGTCCGCGCCGATTTCAAGCCCCCGGATACGGTCGCGGACCTCGCTCTTTGAGGTGAGCATGATAATGGGCACCCGCGACGTTTTCCGAACGCGCTCGCACACCTCCCAGCCGTCCATGGCGGGGAGCATGATGTCAAGGACAATCAAATCGGGGGTTTTCTTGAGGAACTCCGCAATAGCTCTGGCTCCGTCGGGCGCGATGCGCGTCTCGAAGCCCTCCTTGACAAGATACATATGGATAAGATTGGCGATATTGTAATCGTCCTCCGCTACCAGAATATCGCGCCCCATAACGCTTCCTCCTGTCTGCGCGTCCGGCTTGCGCCGCGCCTGTTAGGGCGGATTATAGCACGGCGGAAGCGCAATTTGTTGAATATTCTGTAAATGATGAAAAACTTTTTCAAAATTTTGGCGGAAATCAGGGAAGCGAAGTCTCGTTAGGCGGGGGGAAAGCGTCTCCGGCTTCCAGCGCGTCGGACAGGAACGAGTTAAGCCCCGAACGGCTGACCGTCCCGCCCAGCCACACGGTTACGCCGTCCGATTGTTGGGAAACCGCCCGCAAGAGGTCGGCGGCCTGCCGGGACGTGCGCAGGGAATCCGCGTCGAGCGCGGGGCGAATGCAGAGGAATCCGGCGTTGCGCGCGGCGCGGAGAAGCTCTTCCCCGGCGCCGTCGATAAAGGCAAGGCGCGTTTTTTCCATCGTGGTGCGCCGCAACTGCGCGTTGCAGGCCTCCAAGCGCTCCAAGACGGACGCGGCGTCCCCCGCGCCGACATACAGCCCGACGCGGTGTCCGGTGGCGGCCATGCGCCGCAACAAGTCGCCCTGTTCGGACAAAAACGCCTCGTCGCAAAACACGGCGGCGCGTATGTCCCGGCGGTCGAGAACGTCAAGGAGTTCGGACGCGGAACCGTCCCCGCGCAGACAGAGGTAGATTCGCTGTCCGCCGCGAATTTCCGGCGCGGTCTCTGTCGGCGTTTCAGCCGCCGCGACGGTCGGGGCTTCCGTCTGCGGTCCCGGAGGCGCGGCGGGCTCCGTCGGCGCGGGCGCCGACGGCGGCGCAACGGGCGTTTCCGACGGCGCGACAGGCGCGGGTTTGGTTGCGGACGGCGCGGAAGGTTTGGGCGTCGTGACGGGCACGGACGGCGGCGCGGGTTTAACCGAAGGCGCGACGGGCGCGGGCGTTGTCGGCTCGTCGTCGGAGACGGGCGGCGCCTCCGTTTCCGGTTCGGGCTCCGGGACTTCCGTTTCCGCAGGTTCGGCGAGTTCCTCCCGCACGGGCGGCTCGTCCGGCGGCTCCGGCGTTTCCGGTTCAATTTTCGGCGGCGTCGTCTCTCCGGGGTCGGGCTCCGACCGCCTCGGCGGTTCCGGCTCCGGCTCCGTCGATTTCAAATACTCCTGATAAACCGCGTTCAACTGGAACGCGGCGGCTTTCGCAAAGGCGGCGTCCGACATTTTGAAGGACGCGCTGCGAAGCCAGACCAGTTTTCCGCGTTCGACCTCCACCGTAGAGTACGTTAGATTGAAATAGCGCGCCGCCACCGACGCCGGAACATACGCGTTTCCGTCGCGCAGAACCATGCCCGGCGCGTAAGTTTCCTCCTGCGAGTCCTGCGCGTAGGGGTAGCCGTTCCGGAAAAGCAACGACTGCTCCCCGCGATAGAGCAGAACGCCGTCGCCGATTTTAGCGCGGGAAATGCCTATCGCGTCGCGCACGTTTCCGGTAAAGATGTCGGCGGAAACGTAGAGATAGCCGTCGTGCCAAAACGGCATTGTGTCCTCCGTAAGCGGCGCCACCACGTTTTCCACGGCGACAAAATACAGCCCGTCGCGGGATGTTGCGGCGTAACAGGCGAGGGGAAGCAGGAAACAGGCGCATAAAAGCGCCGCAATCCGCCGTTTGCGCGACATGAAACGCTCCTTTCCGAAAATCAGCCGTCTATCGCGGCTTTCACCGCGAACGACAGCTCAAAGGTACGGCTCCACGGGAGGACATAATCTTTGATTGCGATTTCGCGGATTGTCCGCCTCTGCCACGGCGCCACGCCGCAAAGCAAGCCCGTCCCTTTTAGGTTCGCGCACACCTTTTCGCATTCCGGCTTGAACAGTTCCTCTAATTTGCGCTCAATGCGCAGTTTGTAGGGCGTGTCGGGCGGGATGTTGCCCGCGTCAACGCCGAACGACCGGATGTAAGCGTTGAGCGGTTCGCGGGTATGCAGGATGTACTCCGTCAGCGCCATAGAGTTTGCCATCTGTTCGGCTTGTGCGGCGTCGGCGCGGACGGATGGCTCGCCGCAACGCAAATATAAGTAGCGCGAAAAGCCCATGGCGAACGCCGCGCCCGTCACGTTGGCTTGGTCGTACTTCCCGGCGTAGGCGACAAGCTCCGCGAAGGGTATCCGCTTTAACAGCGCCTGTTCCAGCGCGTCGCCGTAGGCGTTGTTGCTTGCCTCGTTCAGCACGGTCGGAATATGCCGCCTTAAGTTCTCTTCCAGCGCCGCGACAAGTTCCTCCGCGTACTCCGCCGCCCGTTCGGGATTGTCCGGCGCCGTCATGACAAGAATTTGCAGTTCCGCCTGCTCTGCCGGGACTTCCTCGGCGCGGAAGAAATCCAAGTGCAGTTTCACGACCTCTTCCAGCGTGTAGAGGTCAAATTCCGACGAGTGCTTTTCCTCGGAGCCGCCGACGTAGCGCACGCAGGCCTTGACGCGGTAATCGTGCGTTTCCTGCGCGACGCGCCCCACGAACAGCCGCGCCAAGCTGTCAAGCCCCGCCATGACCGCTATGCTTGACGACACGTCGGAGCCTATCCGCGAGCGGAGATAGCGCAATTCGTTGTACTGGATGTTGTCGCGGTTGGACGAGTCGTCCACGCCGATAAACAACTGTATGTTGTCAAAGGGCTCAATCGCCTTTAGCACCTCGTCCGTCAGCGCCAGTTTCCGCCGGCGCACGCCCAGATAGGTTTGGAGCAAATCGGGCGTAAGCGCGTCGCGGAAACGCGCCTCCAACGCGTTTTCGGCGAGCGTTTTCCCGTCCTCCGCGTAGGCGTACTGCGAAAACACGCGCTCCAACGTTAATTGGTTGTCCGGCAGTACCGGGCGCGGAACCATGCCGTAGGCGCGGAGCGCGTAATACTCCTGTTCGCCCGCGCCCAGATAGCCCACCGTCGGCGACAGCCGCGCCAGACTGTCAAACAGGTACAGGCGATTCTTTTTGTTTTTCGCAAGCGGCAGAATGTACTTTCGGAAGGCGTCGAGTTCGCCCATGGTCGAACGCTCGGAGAAGCGCAACGGCCACGCGTCTTGTACGGCGCGGGAGTTGACAAGCCCCCCGGAAAACAGTTGGTCCAGCGAGAAAACGAACGTGCGGCACCCTTGGCGCCCCATGTCCCGCGCCCACTCGAACAGCGCTTCCCTGTTGCCGTAAGGCGTCCCGTTTTCGTTGCGGGGCTGGCCGTCCAGCGCCGTGCGGAACCAGTCGCGGGGCGGCATGGCGAGTTCCCACCCCGACGCCTCCGCCAGATACGCCGCGTCCTCGTAATTGTCTATGCGGTCGTCAAGGGGGATGTAGGCAATAACCCGCGACCAATCGCGGCTGTCGCGTGGGCGGAGCAGTTCGCCGACTACCAGCGCCAGCAGTATGAGTATCACGCCGACAAGAAGGCGGCGTAACGGGAAATGACGGCGTTTTTTTCTCATTGCGTCGCGCTCCTTCCGTCGTGGGATTCATTCGCCTTTCAAAATACGCTCGCAGGAAATCCGCAGAGCGGGAATGTCATGGTTCAGCGTGTCCCAAACGGACGAAACGTCAATAGAACCGTAGGAATGAACGTAATAATTCCGCGTATCCTTAATAATCCTCCATGGAACGGACGCGCTTTTCCGTCTCGCCTCTTCGGAAAGCTGTCCCGCCAGTTCGCCGATTTGCACGACGCACATGCAACAGGCGTCTTGAAACAGGAAATCCGTTTGAAAAGCGGAAGCGTCATAGCGAAACCGTTCCAGATAGCCCGCGATACGCTGACAATACGCTATGATTTTCTCTAAAATAATTCTGTCACGAGTTTCGATAAAGCAATACCTCCTCCTGCGCGATACGCGCAAGGAATTTCCGGTCGGAAGATTCGCTTGTCACAAGGTCAACGGAGACGCGCAGGGCGTCCTCGACGGCAAGACGGAAGCCGCATAACTGGTAAAGCGAACGCAACGCGCCCTTTTCGATTTTCAGGTCAACGTCGCTGTCCGAATTGGCGGTTCCCCGCGCATAAGAGCCGAACACCGACACGCTTTTGACGCCGTATGTCCGCGCCAGCGGGGAAATTTTGTCTTTGAGTTCCTGAATCGTATAGACCACGGCGAGTTCCCCCTTTCGCGTACCTTGATTATACCCGCTCAGGCGCCCGGCGTCAAGGCAAAACGCGGCGCGGACAGCGCAAAAAAGCTCCCCCCGTTCCGATAAGGAACAGGGGAGTTTTTATCGTGCGGCGTTATCCCAACAACGAAATCAGGTTCCAAGTGACGACAAGCCCGGAAAAGACGATGGAGACCGTAGAGCACAGCTTAATCAGGATGTTCAGCGACGGCCCCGACGTATCCTTGAACGGGTCGCCGACGGTATCGCCCACAACCGCCGCTTTGTGCTGTCGGGAGCCTTTGCCGCAGTGGCGCCCCCCTTCAATGTACTTTTTCGCGTTGTCCCACGCGCCGCCCGCGTTCGACATGAACACCGCCATAGCGAAGCCCGTCGCCGACACGCCGCCCAGCAGTCCCACGACGCCCGTCGACCCCAAGAGCAAGCCCGTAACAATCGGCACGGCGACCGCCAACAGCGCCGGGACTGCCATTTCCTTTAACGCGCCTTTCGTACAGAGCGCGACGCAGGCGGCGTAATCGGGGTCGGCTTCCCGCTTCATAATGCCGGGGATGTTGCGGAACTGCCGCCGCACTTCCTCGACAATCGACTGCGCGGCGCGTTGCACGGCGCTCATGGTGAACGCCGAAAAGACGAACGTCAGCATAGCCCCCGCAAACACGCCCACAAGCACGGTCGGGCTTGCAAGGGTAAAGTTGAGCGTTTCCGCCGTGCGCCCTTGCGCGATGTTGACGTAGGAAACCAGCAAAGCAAGGGAAGTCAGGGACGCCGAGCCGATAGCGAAACCCTTTCCGGTTGCGGCGGTGGTGTTGCCGAGGGCGTCGAGGGCGTCGGTGCGCTCCCGGACGCTTTCGGGAAGCCCGCTCATTTCCGCAATGCCCCCGGCGTTGTCGGCGACAGGCCCGTATGCGTCGGCAGCCAGCGTAATGCCCAAAGTGGACAGCATTCCCACGCCCGCGATACCGATTCCGTACAAGCCCCGGTTGAACGCCGCGCCGAACGCGCCGGAGGCGTCCGCGACGGATACCGAGCCCCCCGCCGCGAAGTAGCTTACCAGCACAGCCGCGCCCACAATCAGTATCGAAGCCGCCGTGGAGCGCATTCCCAGCGACAGCCCGCCGATTATCATGGCGGCGGAGCCCGTTTCCGACGCCTCCGCGAGTTCCCGCGTGGGCTTGTAGGTCGCGGAAGTGTAGTATTCGGTAAAGTAGCCGATGGCGCAACCGCCGACGAGCCCCGCCAAAATAGCGACGTATACGCCCATATTGCCGTCAAGCAGGTAATACGTCAGGGGCGCGGCGCATAACGCCGAAAGCCCGGCGGCGGCATACGTGCCGTTGCGCAAGCTCTTCAACAAAGATTCCTGCGCCGCGTCCTCCCCCGCGCGCACGAGGAACGAGCCGACGACGGAACAGGCGATACCGCATACCGCCAGCGAGAGCGGCAGAATCATGCCGTTCCAGCCGTAGCCCCCGGCGGCGCCCAGCGCGAACGTCGCAAGAATGGAGCCCACATAGGACTCGTACAAGTCCGCGCCCATGCCCGCCACGTCGCCGACGTTGTCGCCCACGTTGTCGGCGATAACGGCGGGGTTGCGGGGGTCGTCCTCCGGTATGCCCGCCTCCACCTTGCCGACCAAATCCGCGCCCACGTCGGCGGCTTTCGTGTAGATTCCGCCGCCTACCCGTGCGAACAGCGCCATGAACGAGGCGCCCATGCCGTTCATGACCATGATGTTTCCCAGCGCCTCCGGGGAATCGACGCCGAAGCCGTAGCGCAACAGGAACAGCCAGAGCGTGATGTCGAACATGCCCAGCCCCACGACCGAGAAGCCCATGACGGAGCCGGACGAGAACGCCACGCGCAAACCCCGGTTCATGCTCTCCGAGGCGGCTTGCGCCGTGCGGGCGTTGGCGTTGGTGGCGATTTTCATGCCGACGAGCCCCGCCAGCATGGAGAACACGCCGCCCGTCACGAACGCGAACGGCGTATAGCGCGACAGCATTCGCCCGTCCGTGCCGAACGCCATAAGAAGCAGAATGAGGAACACCGCCGCAAAGACGCGAAAGACTGCGGCGTACTGTTGTTTGAGGTAAGCGTTTGCGCCCTGCCGGATGCTCCCGGCGATTTTGCGCATTTGTTCCGAGCCCTCCGGGCACGAGAGCACGCGCCGCGCCTGCAACAGCGCGAAGCCGCCCGCCATAGCCGCGCCCAAGAAGCCAATCCAAAAGCCGCCCGTCATGGTTTTCACCGTCCCTTTCCGCAATCCGCACAAATTGCCGTTGCCCTTATCCTTTTCCATTGTACCATATGCCTGTTTTTTTGCAACAGGAATCCGGAAGCCGCCGCCATTTTTTACGCTTTCGACAAAAAAAGCGGAAACTTTCGGGCATTTTCCCATCCTATGCGCGGGGCGCGGGATTCGCCAAGGCGCCGCCGCCTTTTTGCGGGGCGCCGCAGTTTGTTCTTGCATTTTTCGCGGAAAAAGCGTAATATAATGTTGCGCTTTCCCATGCCCGTATCCCAAATTCCCTGATTTTGGATACCCCGCTTTCAATATTGGAGGAATGCTTTATGAAAAAAAGCCGATTGCAACGCGTGGCGGCAGTCCTCTGCGCGTTCTGCCTCGCGCTCGGACTGCTCCCCCGCGCATACGCCGCGCCCGCCGATATTTCCTATGCGGCGGCTCCCGGCGGCGCCGTCGCGTTTGACGCCGAGGACTTCCGCGCCTACTTCTACGCCCATTGCCAAAACGACACCTTCCGCTATGCGACCATCCAAGCCGACAACTCCCTGAAAGCCTCCAACGGAATCCTCTACTGCGACTACGGCGCCGAAACGGAAACCGCCTTCACGCGCAATATGCTGACGGGCGCCCGGTTCTACGACCGCTCCGACCTGTACGGGGCTTATCCGCTGGGCGGGCTGTCGTTCGTCGCCAACCGCGACGCGCAGGGGCAGACCGTCGCGCTATCGTTCACAGTGTACGGCGACGCCGAAAACAGCTCCGGGACAATCGAAATTTCCGTGCGGGGCGCGGCGCCTTCGTGGGAAGCATCCGTCGTGGACTTGACGTGGCACGTCACGGCGGGGGAAATCCTGCGCTTCAACCGGAACGACTTCCGCGACTTCTTCCGCGACCGCGCTTCCGCCGCCGAAAAGGACGCCTTCCGGTACTTGACCTTCCAAGCCGACCCTTCTTTCAACCATGACAACGGCTACCTCTACTATGACTTCGAGGGCAAGAACCAAAGGGAGTTCACCGCCGACACGCTGGGGGACGCGGAGTTCTACTACTCTTCCAGCCGTTACGGGTCGCACCCCCTCAGCGGCATGACGTTCTTGGCGGCGAACGAGGGCGGCGGGCGGCTTGTCCGGCTCCCGTTCACGGCGTTCGGGCGCACGGAGCGCTTTTCCGGGACGCTCGTCATACAAATCGACTGGGCGAAAACGAGTAACGCCGCCGCGCAAACGTCCGCAACCCCGGCGGGAACGTCGGCAAGCGCGGCGACGGCGGCGCCCGCAACAACCGAAACGCCGTCGGAAACGGAGCAAACCGCAACAACCGAAACGCCGTCCGGGGCGGAGCAGACCGCAACGACGGAGACACCCGCGACAACCGAAACGCCGTCGGAAACGGAGCAAACCGCAACAACCGAAACGCCGTCCGGGACGGAGCAGACCGCAACGACGGAGACGCCCGCGACGACGGAAACCCCGTCAACGACGGCGGCGCCCGAAAGCGGCGCCGACTATCCCGCCATGACCGCCGCCGCCGAAACGCAGGAGCCCGACATTGTTTACCTTGTCCGGGCGGGCGAACGCGCAGAGTTCAGCCGTCTGGACTTCGAGGCTCCCGCGAAAAGCAAACTCCAAGGGACGTTCCGCTATGCGACGTTTAAAACGGACGACGAGCTTTCCCCGGAGGCGGGGCTTGTCTGCGCGGATGTCGGCGGCTTGGAGGAGGCGGCGTTCACAACGGACACTATCCGAAATTTCCGCTTCTACGCCGACTCCGACCGCTACGGCGATTACGCCCTTGACAGCCTGTATTTTGCGGCGCCCGTTTCGGCTCCGGCGCGTACCGTGCGCCTGAACTGCGCGCTGTACGATTCCAAGAGGGACAGCGTTGCAATCGTGATGTCCATACAGGTAGAGGCCGCCGACCCGTCGCAACTGGCGCCGCGTCCGGACGCGGCGGAAACGCCGTCCGCGACGGCGCAACAGCCTGACGAAACGGAGGAGCCCACGCCTTCCGAAACGCCGCAACCGTCCGGCGCGACGGAAACGCCGTCAACGACGGAGCCGCCCGCAACCACGGAACAGCCTAACGAGACGGAAGAGCCTGAGCCGCCGTCCGGGACGACGGAAGAGCCCCAGCCCGCGCAACCCGACAAGCCCGCCCCGCTCAATATCACAGAGCCTTTCGCGGGGACGCCCGTCCAAGCCGGGAACATCCTGTGCGCCGCCACATGGAACACCCCCCTGCGCCTTGTCTCCGACGACTTCGACCGCTTTTTCCGCCGCACCTTCCCCGGCGGCACGATTAGCCACGTCAACCTGACCGGGCTTCCCCGGAACGGCAAACTGTTCTATGACTACTACGCCGTCAGCCCCTACGGCGACGCCGACCGCCTCGCGCTCCAACCCGAAAGCCTCGCCTACGCCAACTTCTATTTCAGCCCCGCCTACACCGACCGCTATTCCCTCGCCGAACTGACCTATGTCCCGGAAGGGGAAAAGAACCTCTGCGAAACCGTCCCCTTCTCCGCCACGGGCGTTGACAGGGACGGCAACGCGGCGCAGTGTACGGGAACCGTCCTTATCAGCGTCACGAAAGCCTTGGTTGAGGACGTTTACGGCGCCATCCCCAAGGGCAGAACCGTCAATTTCCCCGCCGCCAACCTCCAGAAGAACGTCAAGGACGCGCTCGGCGCCGATATGAACGGCTTCCGCTTCCTGAAACTTCCGGAATCCTCCGTCGGCTCCGTCGGAATCGGCGACGGCGACGCCAATACGGAGCAAATTTACCACTGGACGGACATCGAGCCCAAAGTCAGCGCGTTAAAGTTCATTCCAGCCCCGGATTATACCGGCTCCGTCGATATTCCGTATCTGGTAGTGGACGGCGACGGGAACGCGACCGGAATCGGACACTTTACCCTCGGCGTCATTTCCGCGCTCAAACGCTTCTCCGACGTGCCTTCCTCCGTCTGGTGCTACAAGTATGTGACGGAGCTCGCCGCCGCCGGGGTCGTGGGCGGCTACGGCGACGACACCTACCGCCCGAACGTCTCCGTGACGTGGGGCGCCGCGCTCAAGCTCATTATGCTTGCCGCCGGGTACGACGAACAGCCCGGAAACTCTATGACGCCCTTCCAAGGCTATCTTGACAAGGCCGTGCAGGACGGCTTGCTCCCGAAAGAGGTTGACCTGTGGGAGCCCGTCACGCGTCTGGAAGTGGCGGAGTTCGCCGCCGCCGCCATGAAGCTGGACACCTCCCACCTCTCCGGCGTCCGCCCCTTCTCCGACACCGACAGCCTCGCCGTGCAGGCGCTGAACGCCGCCGGAATCATCAACGGCTACTATGAAGAGGGGGACAGCACGTTCCGCCCCAGCGGAACCCTTAACCGCGGGCAGGCGGCGGCTATCGTGTGGAGAATGCGCAATTACCAAGCCTGAAAATCAAACGCACGGGGGAACGGTTTCGCCGTTTCCCCGTTAGAACAGGAGAGACCTTAATGAACCACGCACAGGCAATTCGGGAACGGCTGGAGGCGCGGGAGCTTGACGCCATGCTGTTGACCCATCAGGCGAACCGCTTTTACGCCGCGGGCTTCCTGTCGTCCGGGACGGACGGCGCCGCGCTCGTCACGCGCAAAAACGCCTACTATTTCACCGACCGCCGCTAT
>JAFXQD010000038.1 GCA_017527365.1 Oscillibacter sp. | reverse complement strand
GGCGGAGGCGGAGGCGGAGGCGGCGGAAGCAGCAGTTCCGGGGGAAGCGGCAGTTCCGGAAGCAGTTCGGGCAGCAAGGCCGAATATAACGTCACGCTTTCGAGCGGCGCGGGCGGCAGTCTGAGCTCCAGCGCGAAGAAGGCGACTTCCGGAACGACCATTACCGTCACCGCCTCGCCGAGCGTCGGCTATCAACTGGATTCTCTGACCGTGCAGACCAGAGCCGGGAAGAGCGTCGAAGTGTCGGAGGAAAACGGAACCTACCGCTTTGAAATGCCACGCGCCAGCGTCACGGTCACGGCGGCGTTTGAGCGCAACGCGTCCTCGCCCGTCGATACCAATACCGGAAACAACGGCAATACGGGCAACAGCGGCAACACAACGCCCGTGAATCCTACTCCCAGTTACTCCTCCGTCACGTTCGCGGACATGCCCCCGGATAACTTCTTCTATACGGCGGTTCGCTGGGCGGTGGAGCGCGGAATCACCAACGGCACGACCGCGACCACCTTCTCCCCGAATCAGGCTTGCACAAGGGCGCAAATGGTCATGTTCCTGTGGCGTTCGCAGGGAATGCCCATGCCGTCCACGAACAGGAGCCCGTTTGTGGACGTGGACCCCTCCGCGAACTACTACACCGCCATGCTCTGGGCTGTGGAGCGCGGAATCACCAACGGCACGACCCCCACGACCTTTGAGCCTTACGCCGCCTGCACACGCGCCCAAATGGTCATGTTCCTGCACCGCGTCGCCGGGCGCCCGACGCCCACGAAAACCGACTGCCCGTTCACGGACATCACCGTCGGCGAAAACTACTACGTGCCCATGCTCTGGGCGCTGGAACGGGGAATCACCAACGGCACGACGGCTACGACCTTCTCCCCGTATCAGGCTTGCACGCGGGCGCAAATGGTCATGTTCCTCTACCGTTACCTCGGCGGAAACTGATTCCCCGCAAGGTCGCGGCGAGAACAAACAATATGGGGCGGCGGAAGCCGCCCCGTTTTCGTATGGGAGACATCGCAAAAGAAAGGAAGCGAGTATTATGCTTGATTTCTTGGAGGAAAAGGAAGAGGAACGGAAAGTAGAGTACATCGAGCTAATTTACGACCTCATTTTTGTGCATACTATCGGTCGTTGCGGGGCTCTGCTGAATCTGGGGCGCGGCATTCCCGACGCCTCCGTGTACCTGACGTTCATGGTTTTCTCCGTGTCGGTTCTGGAAACGTGGTATTTCTATACCATCTTCATCAACCGCTTCCCGCAGTATCCCAAACAGCGCAACGTCAGCATTTTCGTCAGCATGTATTTGCTGTATTACGTCGCGGCGGGCATTAACGACAACTGGCGGGAGAATTACGCGCAGATTCACGTGGGCTGGGCGCTCCTGCTCCTGCATTTGGCGGTTCAGTACGCCATAGCCCTGCGCAAAGACCCGGAAAAGCAGTCGGTCATGAACCGGGACATATTCGTATTCATAGCGGAGCCGATTATTATTTTGGCGTCCATCCCGATTTTTGAGCGCACGGGCATTATCATTTCGCCGTATGCCATCGTGCTGGGCATTACCGTGGGCGTCACGGGGCCGAAAGTCGAGGCGCGTTACGCCGACTTCCCCCACCTCTCCGAACGCCTCATGCTCTACGTCGTGTTCTCCTTCGGGGAAATGATTATCGGAATCTCCGAGTTCTTCGACGAGGGCATTACCTTGCAGGGAATCTGCCATTCCCTGCTGGCGTTTGCGTTTGTGTCGGGGCTGTTCCTGAATTACGGCTACGTTTACGACCACATCATAGACCGGGAGAAAAAGACAACCGCCGACGGCTACCTGTTCATCCATATGTTCCTGATTATCTCCCTGAGCTACCTGACGCAGGTGCTGGAACTGCTCCGCAATCCCGACGCGGACGGGTACGCAAAAATCATTTCGCTGGGAATCTGGCTTGTGGCTTACGTCGTGTTCCTGTCCCTGCTGGAGCGCTACGCCAAGGAGCGCGCCTGCCTCAATTACTACTCGCGCCTGATTCAAATCAGCGCCGGCTACGTGTTCCTGCTGTGCGCGACGCGCTGGTACCCAACGATGAACTTCGCCATGTCGGTGGGGTACATTTACGCCATTCACGCGTCGCTGAGGTTGTTCCGCCTGCGCAAGCTGGTAAAAAAACCGCCCGCCGACGCGTAAGGGGCGGCGCAAAAACAACTTTCTCCCCTCCGTCATGCGGCGGCGGAAGGGGGAAAGTTGTTTTTACTAAAAGCAAGGCGCATTTTTAGATATTTCGCCAAAAATCGCCGCGCAACAAAAAAATGCTTGCAATTTTCGCCGCTATCCGTCATAATAAAAGCGCAACGGACGCCGCGAGGCAAAACCCGGCGTCCGCTGACAGAAACATAATAAGCGGCAGACCGCAAAGCGCCGACACCGTTTCGCGGTCTTATGGTGAGTAGCCTACACTCAACACAACAGACGATAAAATGTCCATGCCGTGGGCATAGTATACCCGTTTCCCGGCGCGGTTGCAAGGGGAAATTGGGTTTTACGGTCGTTTGCGACGCTTTGAATTTTCGGGCGGGGTTGGGGCAACGCTCAACGCCGCCTTTATTATGTTTCTGACGGAACCGCCCGGAGCGGGATTGCGTCCCGCTCCGGACGCGGGGTGTCAGAACGGCGGAAGCCCCGACAATCTACAAAAGAAAGGGAAAGGTGATGCAAGGTGACGGACTGCGAACAAACGTTAGGGCACCCGTATCTTCTGGACAATATCAAAAGGCGCTGTTATGAAAAAGGGCTTTCCATCTCGGCTTTGGAACGCGCCGCCGGACTGGGCAACGGCGTCATACGCAAATGGAACAGCGCCTCCCCTACTTTGCGGACGGTCATTGCCGTGGCGGATTATTTGGGCGTCACGGTAAACGACCTGCTTAAAAACGCTTAAGCCGTATCGAACGGGGCGCGGACGCCGCAACAGGCGTTCGCGCCCCTTGACGTTGCGCCGCGTTGCGGATATAATAGGGCGCGCAAAGGAGGAATCGGCAATGGCGATTATCGGCGTGTACAACGGCTCGTATATCGAGACCGACCACAAGTTTGAGAAGAACCAGCGCATTATCCTGACGCCGATTGAGCGTCCCAAGGGGCCGCCCGACCCGAAAATTGCGGCGATTATCGACAAGCTCTACGGCTGCGCCCCCGACCCCGGACTTACGCTGGAAGAGACCAAGGCGGAACGGCGGGATAAGCAATGAGACTGCTCATCGACACGAATGTGATTCTGGATTACCTGTTATCCAGAGAGGGTTTCCACGAACAGGCAAGAAAAGTGTTTGATTTGGTAAAATATAAGAAGGACTTTGAGTTTGTCTCTTCGTCCGCCGTCACAGATATTTTTTACCATCTCAACAAAGCCTTGCGCAACCCCTTTGAGGCGCAAGACCAGATTCTGGAATTTATAGACGTTCTTTCCGTCCTGAACGTCACGGAACAGGACATTCGGGCGGCGCTGAAACTGCGCTGGAAGGACTTCGAGGACGCCGTGCAGTACGCGGTGGCGATGTCCAACGGCGTGGACGCCATCATCACGCGGAACGCGAAAGACTTTGAGCGTCAGGACATTCCGGTCATGACGCCGGGAGAGTTTCTGGACGAATTGTGACAATCGGGCGCGGACGCCGCAACAGGCGTTCGCGCCCCTTGACGTTGCGGCGCGTTGCCGCATACGAAAACCCGCCGCCGTCCGGCACGGACAGCGGCGGGTTTGTTTTCCGCGCAACGGCGCGGGCGCGTCCGGATTACTCCGTGACGATAACTTTCTTGAGGCGGGCGAAACGCGGCAGGGAATCTTCCTTCGGCAAATCGGGCTCGCCCTGAATCAGCGGGAGCGCGTAGTCGATGAATCCCTGCTCGATGCCGTCGTGGGTCGCGTTAATCCACTCCAACGGGACTTTCTTTTCCGTGTTGGCAACGTCGGTCAGGTTGAGGAGCTTGGGCTTGCACGTATAGCCGCCGTCACGCGTGCACTCAAAGCCGACCATCTTGTCCGTGACGCCCGCGACGGCGTTCTTGACCGCTTCCGCGCCCGACATATAGGATTCCTCGATGTCGGTCTTGGAGGCGAGGTGGGCGCCGCAGCGCTGCAACAGGCTCAGCTCAATGCCGCGCACTTTCGCGCCCGTGCGGGCTTTGGCGGCGTCGGCGAGCATGGCGGCGAGCCCGCCCAACTGCGCGTGGCCGAAGCCGTCCGTGGCGGACGTTTTCGCCTCGGAGACAAAGCGGCCGTCGGCGTAGTGGATGCCCTCGGAGACCGCCACCATGCAGTTGCCCTTTTCCTTGTAGATTCTCTCCACGTCGGTCAGGAACTGCTCCATGTCGAAATCGACTTCCGGCAGGTAAATCAAATCGGGGCCGGCGCCCTTGTAGGTGGCGAGCGCGGCGGCGGCGGCGAGCCATCCGGCGTGGCGCCCCATGATTTCCACAATGCAGACAATGCCCGTGTCGTACACGCGGGCGTCCTGATAGACTTCCATGCAGGACGTGGCGATATACTTGGCGGCGGAGGCGAAGCCGGGGCAGTGGTCGGTGCCGAACAGGTCGTTGTCAATGGTCTTGGGCACGCCCATCACGCGGCACTCATAGCCCACCTTGGCGCAGTAGCGGCTGATCTTGTTGCAGGTGTCCATGGAGTCGTTGCCGCCGTTGTAGAAGAAGTAGCGGACATCGTACTTCTTGAAGATTTCCAGAATGCGCTTGTAGTCCGTGTCGTCCACATCCGGGTCCTTCATCTTGTAGCGGCAGGAGCCGAGCGCGGAGGAGGGAGTATACTTCAGGAGTTCGAGTTCCTTGGGGTCCTCTTGCGACATGTCAAAGAG
>JAFXQD010000037.1 GCA_017527365.1 Oscillibacter sp. | reverse complement strand
GCGCTCCTCGGCTCTCCAAATTATATCCTGTCCGCGCGATGATTTTGTTATCATACCTGTTATCATAAGGGACAAGAATAATATGACGGAATGACATATTCTGGAAATTGAAATGCCTGCGGGGGCATTTTGCGCTTTTTTTAGGCTTTTGGCGCTTTGTTCGCTATTTTACCCTCTTTTTGGGACACGCCAAAAACGGTAATAGATTTTCGGCGAATACGGCTGAAACTTGTCGAAGGTTTGCAACAACGCCAATGAGCGATTTTGGGGCTTTGCCCATTTCAGCGGGTATGACCCATAGCGTCAAGTATCCCATGACCGCTGGAGCAATCATAATCCAAAGCCCTCGGCATTGGCTGGAAATATATGGATGGGGGGGAGTAGAGATTTCTTCCTTCTCCGCATCGTGCGCGAAGCGGGACAGCGTCAGCGTACATACCCCAAGAAAGATGGCGATGAAGTAACTCCCTTCCGAATACATTCCCATGAAATAAGAGAACAAGAAAAACAGTGCCCATTGCCAGAGGCGAGAAAAGACAACTTTCTTGTCAAGGTAATATCTGACGTAAGGCGTTATAAAAAGAAGGCTCATGACAAGCCCCCAAAGGTAATTCAGCGCCCCGTCCTGCCAGAAAATAATTTGCCCGACATCGGGCGTATAAAGCCAAAAAGATATGAAAATAAAGAAAAACTACAGGGCGTTAGGGCAATGCCCCTCATTGCAAAGGCGATAGAGCAAGAGGAAAAACGCCATTGTCATAAATGTGTTTACGACATTAAAAACAGTCTTTGGCATTAGCAGGAACAACTGCTCTAAAGAATGAGACAAGATACGCCCATTCATGGAATGGGCGTGCGCAACCATGGATGGAACAATATCCGCGACAGTCTGAATTTTTTCTCCCGACGCAAAACTGTACATATAAGTGAAATCATCTGCGGCGTAAGGCGTCAGACAATTCAATATGAACAGCCAAACCGAAAGCGCGCACAACATCCCATAAAAAAGAGCTTTGGAGCGATTTAAACAGACTAAAATGTCTATCATAAACTGCCTCTCGTATCCTGAGCAAATCAGAAATTTAGCGGCGTACAGCTGTAAGGATACTATCCATTGCAAACTTATACGCCGCCAAAACGTTATAAATTGGATTTTCAGGCCATAGCGGGCTTTTTCAGGCTGTCGTAGGTCTTGCACACGGGGGCGTTCGCGTCAAAGGACGCCTTGTCGAACCAGAGCAGGTTGTTGGAAGTCGCCTTGTCGAACAGTTGCATGGTCATCGGCGGGGCGTTGAAGCTGACCGTACTGCCGACGGACACGTCCTCGTTAAGCCCCATCGTCGGAATGACCATGACGACTTCGTCGCCTTGGCAGTCGGCGTGGAGGTTGACTTCGGAGCCGAGCATTTCGGACACTTCAATCTTGCCTTTGAGTTCGCCCTGTCCCACGGACAAGTGCTGGGGACGAATGCCGACCACGATGTCGCAGGGCTGTTGATTGTTCTGCTTGAGGGCGGCCTGCTGGAACTCGTCCAGCTTGAACTTGGCGCCCTTGACTTGGGCATAGTACACGCCGTTTTCAAGCAGGAGCTTGCTGTTGTCAAAGAAGTTCATGACGGGCATTCCGATGAAGCCGGCCACAAACAGGTTGACGGGGCAGTTGAACAGGTCTTGCGGGGCGCCGATTTGGTTGACAAAGCCGTCCTTCATGATGACGATTCTGTCGCCGAGCGTCATGGCCTCCGTCTGGTCGTGGGTCACGTACATGAACGTAGTGTTGATTCTCTGGCGGAGCTTGATGATTTCGGCGCGCATCTGGTTGCGGAGTTTGGCGTCGAGGTTGGACAGGGGCTCGTCCATGAGGAACACTTTCGGGTCGCGCACCATGGCGCGGCCAATGGCGACGCGCTGGCGCTGGCCGCCGGAAAGCGCCTTCGGCTTGCGTTCAAGGTACTGCGTGATGTCCAGAATCTGCGCGACTTCCCGCACCTTTTTGTCAATCTGGTCTTTCGGCGTCTTCTTGAGCTTGAGCGCGAAAGCCATATTGTCATAGACGGACATATGGGGATAGAGGGCGTAGTTCTGGAACACCATGGCGATGTCGCGGTCTTTGGGGGCGATGTCGTTGCAGAGCTTGCCGTCGATGTAGAGCTCTCCGCCGGAGATGTCCTCCAGTCCGGCGACCATGCGCAGGGTGGTGGACTTGCCGCAGCCGGACGGGCCGACAAGGACGATAAATTCCTTGTCCTTGATGTGCAGGTTTACGTCGTGCACCGCCGTCACTTTGTTGTCGTAGACCTTCTTGAGATTTTTAATCAATACCTCTGCCATGCTTCATAGGCTCTGAATAACGCGCCTCCGCCCGTTATCCTCACGGCCGCCCGTGTTGCGACCGCGCCGCCCGGCTGGCATTTGGCCCGAACCCCTCCGAGCCTTCCGGACGGCGCGCCCCCTCAGAACGCGCCGCTTTGCGACAGGTCTCCACGCTGCCGCACCGCGAGCCTTGCGGAATTTACTCCTCCTCATTTTCCCGCGCAACGTTCAGAAAGTGGAGTGAAGCGCCGCCGGGGAAATATGTCGCAAAGGGGCGAGCCCTCCGCAGACAGACAAAGTTATTATACTCATTTCCTTCCCGGAAATCAACTGGCCGAACGACTAATTTCCACGCCGTTTTTTGTTGGAATTGATAGCCGTCAACCATATCGCCCGTTATCGGAAACAAGGGCGGCTGTTATCGGAAAGAGGCTTTCAAAATTGTGCCGCAGGATTGCGCGTTATCGGAAACAAGCCCGCCTGTTTTTGGAAACGGGAACAAACGAAACAGAAAGCAATGCGGCGGAGCAAGACCCCGCCGCATTGCTTTCGTATTGCGCGTTATCCCTCGCGGAAAGGCGCGGTTATCCCTTGCAGACGGGCGCAATCCAGCCCTTGTCGTCGGGCAGGCGCCCCCACTGAATGCCCGTCAGGGTGTCATAGAGCTTTTGCGTGACGGGGCCGATTTTGCCGTCGCCGATTTGAACCGTGTCGCCCTTCCAGTAGAGCTCCTTCACGGGCGACACGACCGCCGCCGTGCCCGTGCCGAACACCTCCTGCAAGGTTCCGTCGTGCCCCGCCTTCATGACATCCTCAATGGCGAGCTTTCCTTCTATGACCTCATAGCCCCAGTCCTTGAGCAGTTCCATGCAACTCCGGCGCGTGACGCCCGGAAGCACCGTTCCGGTACACGCCGCCGTGTAGATTTTGCCGCCAATCATGAACATGATGTTCATGCTTCCGACTTCCTCCACGTACTTCTTTTCCACGCCGTCCAGCCAGAGGACTTGCGCGAATCCCTTCTCTTCCGCCAACGCCCCCGCCTTGATGGAGGCGGCGTAGTTTCCGCCGCATTTTGTGAAGCCCGTCAAACCCGGCGCGGCGCGGATGTAGTCGTCCTCCACGTAAATGCGCACGGGGTCAAGGCCTTCCTTGTAATACGCCCCGGACGGCGAGCAGATAATGCAGAAGATGTAGTTATGGCTGGCGTGCACGCCCATGCCCACGTCGGAGGCGAACACGAAGGGGCGGATATACAGCGACGCGCCGTCGGTATGCGGAACCCATGCCTTGTCGATTTCCACCAACGCTTTGACGGCTTGCACAAAATCCTCTTCCGGCACCAGAGGCACGCACATGCGGTCGCAGGAATCCTGCATACGTTTGGCGTTGCAGTCGGGGCGGAAAAGCTGAATCGTGTTGTCCGCCGTGCGGTAGGCCTTCATGCCCTCGAAAAGCTCCTGCGCGTAGTGGAACACCACACAGGCCGGGTCAAGCGCGAACGGCGCGTAGGGCACGATTCGCGGGTCATACCAGCCCTTGTCGATATTGTAATCCATCAGGAACATATGGTCGGTGAAAATCTTGCCGAATCCGAGATGATTTTCATCTTGGGGGAGGGCTTTCGGGGAAGCGGTTTTCGTGATTTTGATGTCCAGCATTGGTTTGCGCTCCTTTTCCGGCGGCATGGCGGACGGCGCGTCCGGACATGCGCCATATTTCAGCGGAATTATAGCGCGTGCAATACGGAAAGTCAAGCGGAGGGGCGCGTTTGTTTGCGTCGCGTATGACGTATCAGGAAACGGTTGTTAGAGCGCTTCAACGGCGGGAAAGCGGAGGAAGAGCGGAAAAGGCTTTCTGTTTTTTGCCGACGCAACGTCGCGGACACGTCCGCGCAGGCCTGCGCGACATCCGCGCCCGCCAAACACAGCAGGGTACAGAACGTATGCCGGAGTCGGTGCTTATCGTCATGTCCAACGCTTTCGGCTCCGGCTTTCCCGACTTCATGCGTTTCATGTCGGCAAGCGTCCGGGTTCCGTACTTTCGGTTCAGTTCCTTCATGTAGGAACGCCACAGCTTCGCCCACGCGGATTCCGTCATGACTTTTCCGTGCGCGCTGTGAATGACCAGCAGACTGTCTCTCGGCATTTGCGCCATGTAGTCAGCCAGCCGTTGGGGAATGTCCACAGTATGCATTCCCGCCGCTGATTTCGTGACATGCCGTAAACTTGGGGAGCCGTTGGAATCGTACTCGATTACTTTGCTGACGCTGATTGTCCGCGCCTGTAAATCTACGTCGTTCCATGTCAACGCCGCCAGTTCTCCGCGCCGCAACCCGGACAACATCATAATGACTGCCACGGGTTGCGCCGGTGCGGCGTGTCCCATATCCACTGCTGTTCTTCTTCCGTCAGGGCGCGACGCTGTTCCTCTTTGCGTCCCACCGCCGTGAGGTGTGCCTGTTCCTCCGGGTTCGTCGGAATGACGCGTCCCACCGCCCTGCGGAGAATCTGCCGGATTGCCGAACGGTACAGGTTGATAGTGCGCTGGGAAAGGTCGTTGTCGGACAGGTCAATCAGGACGCGCTCAATGTCATCGGCGCGGACTTGCCCGATTTCATAGCCCTGCAATTCCTCTTTCCAGAGCTTCACCGCACGGCGGTAGTTGTCCGTCTGCCGACAGGTGATTTCTTCCTTTTCTTTCAAACGGAGCCAGTCATCCGCCCATGTGGAGAAACTATCGCGCTGGGAGAGAACGTCAAGGCCACGGCCTAACTGTAAGCGGACGGCGGTTTCCTTTTCCTTGAGTTCGGCGGGAGACTTCGCGTAGACGCTCTTATACTGCCGTCTTCCGTTCTCGTCGCGCCCCAAATAGATTTGCGCACAGTAACGCCCGTCCGCACGTTTCTTTGCCCGCGCTATGTCGTTCACCTCCGCTTTACTCAATCTGGATGTTTTTGACTGCATGAAGGTTGACGCCTCCGCCAGTTTGTCCCCCTATGGCAATGTATCATATCCAGTGGGGGTTACTTCGTGAGTAAACTTTAACCTGAATCCGTTAAACTGGTGAGATAAAAGAGACTGAAACGTAGATGTGACAAGGGATAGAAGGATTTCAGGAAATCACCCAATGGGTGAAATGAAAAAGCTCCGCAAAACGCCAAAAATAAGGTATAATAGGGGAAAGTAAAAATGTCGAAGGCGGGTTATGTCAACGTTTGAAGCGGAGCACAGCAATGAGCGGATTCTTCCCAACGGCGGAATGGCGCTTGCGGGGGCGATTCTGGAACAGGGCGGATTTCGGGAGGCGCTCAATCAGCTTGACGTGACGGGCAAGCGTTCGGGGAATCAAATCAAGGACGGCGACCTGATGAGCGTGCGCATCGGGCTCTGCCGTATGGGCAGGCCGGACTTCGAGG
>JAFXQD010000036.1 GCA_017527365.1 Oscillibacter sp. | reverse complement strand
CGGCGCTTTGCGCCAGCAGGAGGGTCTGATCATAGCCCCGCTTCCGGCGGCGCAGGGAGTCCTTTGCCAGCGCCCACGGCGCGTTTTCGTCGATATACTTATTGGCGCGTTGGATAACCTTGAAGATTTCCGCGAGCGCGTTATGCGGCGCGAACGCGTCCATTTGCGCTTCGTAACGGTCGCGCAGTCCGGCGGCGAGCGCGACAAGCCGGGCGTCGTACAGGAGCGGGTCGCCGTCGCTGGTAGCCGACAGCGCGACTTCGTTGCCGCCCGCCGCCAATGACGCAAGCCCGGTTTCGTCCTCTGTCGCCCCGGCGGATTCCGGAAGCGCCCCGTTAAAATACTTTACCGCCATCGCGGTCGTGCGGGAAACGAGGTTGCCCAAGTCGTTCGCCAAGTCGGTGTTAATCGTCTGAATGAGCAGTTCGTTGGAAAAGTTGCCGTCGGAGCCGAACGGGAACGTGCGCAACAGGAAGAACCGCAACGCGTCCACGCCGAACTTTTCCGCCAGAATATACGGGTCGACGACGTTGCCCTTGGACTTCGACATCTTGCCGCCGTCCAGCAACAGCCAGCCGTGCCCGAATACGTGTTTGGGCACGGGTTCGCCCAAGCTCATGAGCATGGCGGGCCAGATAATGGAATGGAAGCGCACGATTTCCTTTCCGACGATGTTCACGGCGGTTTGACTGCGTTTCCAGCCGTTTTCGCCGCCTTCTTGGATTGCGCCGCCGCCCCAGTAGCGGTCGTAATCGTGATAGCGGTCGTTCTCGTAGCCAAGGGCGGTGATATAGTTGCTCAGGGCGTCCAGCCAGACGTATACGACGTGCTTCGGGTCGAAATCGACGGGAATGCCCCACTGGAAGCTGGTCCGGGACACGCACAAGTCCTCAAGGCCGGGGTCAAGGAAGTTTTTCACCATCTCATGGACGCGGCTCCGGGGCTGTAAAAAGTCGGTGTTTTCCAGCAAATCGCGGATACGGTCGGCGTAATTGCTCAGGCGGAAGAAATACGCCTCCTCCTCGGCGTCAACGACGGGGCGCCCGCAGTCGGGACAACAGCCGTCTTTGAGCTGGCTTTCCGTCCAGAACGATTCGCACGGCGTGCAGTATTTCCCCTTGTAGACGCCCTTGTAAATGTCGCCCTTGTCGTACATGCGGCGGAAAATGCGCTGTATCGACTTGACGTGATAGTCGTCGGTGGTGCGGATGAAGCGGTCGTTGGAAATGTTCATCAGCCGCCAGAGGTCGCGCACGCCTCGCGGCCCCTCCACAATCGCGTCCACGAACTCCTGCGGCGTCACGCCCGCCTCTTTCGCCTTGTTTTCGATTTTCTGCCCGTGCTCGTCGGTGCCCGTCAAAAACATGGCGTCGCGCCCTTTCAGTCGCTGGTACCGCGCCAAGGCGTCGGTGGCGACGGTGCAGTAGGTGTGGCCGATGTGGAGCTTGTCGGACGGGTAATAAATGGGCGTGGTAATATAATAGGGCTTGCGTTCCGGCATTGAAAATTCCCCCTTTTCTGGTTTTCCGTTACGCGGAAACTTCATTATACCGGAATCGGAAGGAATTGCAATCCCTTTTCCCCTTCCCGGACGCGCCCTTACAGCTTGTTTTCAGCTTTGCGCGGTATTTTATAAAGGGGTTTTTTGGCGCCGTTCCCGCCGCGGGCGCGGAAAGACGCGTTCCCTTTAAAAATCCGCGCTTATTTTTACAAATTCCGGGAAAAACCTCTTGAAAAGGGCTCTTGGCTGTGGTATAATTTAATAGGAAAAATTTTGGCATACGCAAAGGAGGACTTTTCGTGTCAAGGCTTATCATGAAATCGCTCTCAAAACTGCGGAGCGGGGACGCGGTGTCCGTCACTTATGGAGACGTGACGCGCCCGGAAACCATAGCGGGGACTGTGGCGGACAACGAGACCGAATACGGAGCGGACGGAAACCCGGCGGGAGGCGCAATCGTACTCAACGACGAAAGCGGTCAAGAAGTGTTTCTGAGTTACGGCATTATTCACGGCTGGAAACAACTCGTCAGGTCAGGGGCGCAGACGCCCCCGCCCGCCGTCGCAACGCCGCCCGCGCCCCAAATTGACACCGCGCCCCTGCTCCGGGACGAGCTGTCCGTGGCGGCGCTGGCTCTGAGCGACCACAAAATCCGCGACCTTTTCGGACAGCTTTCCCGCAAAGAAAGAAAGAAACTTGACAGCGCATACAGTAAATTCCAGTACGGGGTAAAGTGCACGGACAGGGAAAGAATGACGGCGGCGGCCAAGACGGCGCGCCAGCTTCTCCTACAGCCCCAAGCCCCCCATCAGGACGCTTGGAGCGTGGACGCGGCCTGTTTCTGCGGGGCTCTGCTGGCCCGCGCCGGGGTCTACGACGCCAACGTGTTTCTCGTCGGGC
Organism: Oscillibacter sp.; assembly: GCA_017527365.1. Taxonomy (GTDB): domain Bacteria; phylum Bacillota; class Clostridia; order Oscillospirales; family Oscillospiraceae; genus Oscillibacter. Next base: position 6,379 of record JAFXQD010000036.1, on the reverse strand, counting down.
GCTGTTTCTACGAGGCGGCGCTGTGCGCCTTCCGGGAACTGCTCTGGACAAAAGCGGGCGCATACGCGGCGCTGTCCCTGCTGGAACCCGACGCCCGGCGCCCCGACGCTTCTTCCGACGACCTCCTGAATATTCTGACGGTCTCCGCCCTCAACGCCAAAGACCTGTCCGCTATCCGCCTTCTTGACAGGCGGCTGGGGCTTGCCTTCAAACCGAGCCTTCGGCGGATTCTCGCCGCCATTGCCTCCCAAAAGCCCCTCCCCGCGCCGCTTGACGCGCAGGACGCGGAAAAGGCGTTCGCCGCGCTCTCCCCGCAGTTCCCCGTGACCGAAAGCGCGGCGGAAATCCGGCGGTTTATCTCCCTTGAGACGGGCGAGGAACTGCCGAACCCCGTCCTGAATCCGGAGCTTTCCGACGACATGCCCGAACCCCCGCCCCGCCGTTACGTCGGCTGGGTTACCAAACTTGACTGGGGCTCGCGGCGCGGGGAAATCACCGCTCCCGACGGGCGTTGCTACTTCGCCTATCAGGAAGCCGAAAAGCCGCTGGCGCAGAGGCTGGAGGAGAACCTCAACAACAGGCTCGACCCGACCCCGCTGTGGGTGAGCTTCGTCCCCCGCGAGGGCTGGGCGTATGAAATCCGCTTGGCGGATTCGCCGCTTGCGCAGGCGCGGCAGGCCGCCGCGCGGGGGGAATACGATTACGCCATTGGGCTGTGCGAGGAGGCGGTTCTGACCCCCGACGCCCCCGCCGCGCTGGCGGACCTGATACAATTCGCGCTGGAGAAGTTCCGGGGCGACCGCGACACCGAAACGCTTTACGAGGTCGAATCCTTCTACCGCGCCCATCAGGACATCTACCCGCAGGAGCCTTGGCGCCTTGCCTCCGTCGGACAGCTTTACTACTCCCTTTGCGAGTTCCCGGTTTCGCGGGAATACTTGGGGCGCGCCCTCGACGCCGGACTCACCAGCGCGAAAGTCCGCTCCACCTTCTTGGCGCAGTATATCCGCTCCTGCATCCGCAGTTACTACGAAAAGCTGGACTTGTCGCTCATGGAGGACGTGCGCCGGAGCGCGGAAGAGTGGCTCATGCTCTTCCGCAGCGACGAACTCAGCGGCGACGAGCAGAACGCCCGCTTCTACCCGCGCATTCTGATTTGGAAGTGCCGCGCCGAATGCGCGTTAGGCCTTCCCGACGCCGCCGAAGAGGATTTGCGCCTTGCCTCGGAGGTTCTGCCGCCGTATGACGAGCGCCTGTCGCGCTCTTACGCCGCCTTGGAGGAGACGCGCCGCCGCGTCGGGCAGAACCGCCCCGCCGACGGCGCCGAACCGGAAGCCGCGCCGACCGCGCCGCCGCCCGTCGGCGAACCCGTCCCGGAAGCAACCGCCCCGGACGCGTCCGAACCCGCCGACGGCGCCGGACCGGAGAGCGCCGACGGCATTGACGGGGGCGCGGAGGAGTACGGCGACGAGAGCGACGCCGACGAGGAGACCGAATCCGGCGACGAGAATATGGAGACCGTCCCCTATGAGGACAAGGACGGCTGGCTTGCCCTCGGCCTCTCCAAACAGGATATTGTCAACTACGCCATGGGCTTGGAGTCGGAGGACGCCGTGCCAATCGCCGTGGCCTATCTCAAAGCCGCGTCCATGCTCAACGACGCCTTAACGCCCGTCTACCGCGTCGCGGCGCTCGCCGTCAGCGACCCCGCCGCGACCCGCGACTATTCCATTTCCACGCTCCTGAACGCGTTCGAGAACATGGACGCCGACTACCCCCGCCTGACCGACTACTGCATGGCGGCGGCATTCCTGCGGGCGTCGTTCCTCTCCGGGCGCGGCTGGGACTTCTCCGCCCGCAGTCTGCGCGACAGCATTTCCGTCGTGCGCGACATGCCGTCCCTGCAAGGCGCCTGCGACGCCCTCGAAGAGTTCCGCAACCTCTCCGGGCAGGCTATGGACATTTACGCCGACTACCGCAATCAGGACGTGAACCACATCAAGGACGAGACGGAAGAGGTCGTGAAACGCGCCGAAGAAGCCTACCGCCGTTTCGTGCTGACGCCGCCGCGTGAGGGCGTCCGTTTCGCCCGCCTGCTCGAAACGAAAAAAATCGCGTTCGCCAAGGAAAACTGGCTTTCCGAAATGGTGCGCCATGTCATGGAGCGCGACGAAGCCGCGCTGGAAGCGGAGAAGGAAACTTTCGTCGCCCGCTTCCTGAACGGCGTCCCGACGTTTACGCACAAGCAGTTAAGCGCCGTCGCCATCGACGAGTTTATAGACGACTGCTGGGCGCAGGCCGCGAAAAAACTCCGCTTGCAGAAGGAGCACACGGACTTGCAGGGCGACCGCCGCAACAATCTGCGCTCCAACATTACGGAAATGCTGGACGTGATTTGCCACTGGTACGCGCTCTCCGACCGAAGCGCGGGCTTGACGTGGCGCACGCCCGAAGGCGAACAGGCCGCCGCGAACCTGCGCCCGCGCCTCGCCGGGGAACTTGAGGAGTTGTCCGCGTACTGTCAGGACGAGGCGCCGCTGTCCGCCAATCCGGAAGAGCGGCTCGGACTGCGCATTCTGGGGCACACCGCAAAGGAGCTTTCCGACCGCCTCGAAGGGCGCTGGAGCTTTGAGCGCGAAAACTTCTTCTACGTCACGTTCCTGAAAAGCGACAACATCCTTTTGGACGAAGACTTTCTGCCCGATTTCGCGTCCACTTTCTGCGCGTTGCCGGATTTGAACGTGCTGGCGCGTATCCGCGCCCACGCCGAAGCCCCCGAAACCGACTGGCAGTCGCGCCTTGACGCCATTTACGGCCCCGACAAGACCGCCCACAATTACGGCACGGCGTCCCGGATTCTCGCCTACCTCCACGCCGTCGGCGAAGAGGGCGCCGCGGTCGTCCCCGAAAACGCCGACGCCTTTGTCAGACAGGCGCGTTTGCAGGCGGGCGTCCGCTTCCGCAGTTTCTTGGAGGCCTACGCCCTTGCCATGAACTACGGGCAAATCATGACTTCCGACAACTTCTGCTCCACGCTGGAAGACACCGTGCGCTACTGGTATGTCGAGTGCCTGAAAAGCAGGAACTACGGCTTCTTCAACCGCATTCTCATGCAGTCCATGGACAAAATCCACGAGAGCGCGAAGGAGTACGAGGAGCTTCTCAACGCCCAGCTTGACACCCTCATCGCCGAAAATCAGGCGCAGTTCGACCAGCGCCCCGGATACGTGGACGCCATCCGCGAGCAGATTTCCAACCAGAATTTCATCGTGGCGGAGGACTGGATGCGCCGTATCCGCGTGGGCGACTTCTCCCTTGACATCCAGCAGCCCGAAGCCCTCGGATACTTGGAGGACTTCTGGAACAATTACGCCGCCGCCTACAACCGCGTGACGGACACGAGCCGCTCCTTGGGCGCGCTCATCGGCGGGAAGCGTATCCGCAACAAGGACATGAAGGGCGCCCAGCAGTTGATTGACAACTGGCTCAACAACGGCAACCCGTCCAACCCCGAACGCATTACCCAGCTTCTCAACCGCCTTGGATGGAACAACATCCAGACGGAGGCCTACCGCTTCCCCGCCGACCCCCGCACGGAGATTTACCGCGTCGTCCGCGACGCCGAAGCCGCCAATATGACCGCCCCCCTGCACCCTATCGCCGCTTTCGGCTCCCGGCTCGCCCGCGAGGGCATGTACGTCGTCTGCCTCTACGGCACCTACGACTGCGACAGGCTTTACGAGAAAATCCGCGCCCTTGACGCCCTCGACGGCAACAAGGTCATTCTGCTGGACTACGCCCTCGGCGGCGTGGACAGGCGCGTGCTCGCCCGCAAAATCAAACAGCGCGAAAGCGGCCTGCGCAACGTCTACCTTGTCATCGACCGCGTCCTGATTTGCCACCTCTCCAACGTCTACAACGAAAACCTGATTAACCGCATCCTCATGGCGGACGCCATCCCGTTTTCCTACTGCCAGCCGTATGTCGTGGAGTCGTCGCACACCATGCCGCCGGAAATCTTCATCGGGCGCAAGGACGAGCTTCTCCGCATTGAAGACCCCAACGGCGTCAATCTGGTGTACGGCGGACGCCAGCTCGGAAAGTCCGCGCTCTTCAAGAAGGCGCGGGGCGATTTGGAAGGCAACCAAGGCCGCCGCGCCGTGCTCGTGGACATCAAGGACTGCGACTGCGCCGCCGCCGCCCGCCGCCTGTCCATGGAGCTCATGGAGCTGGAGCTCATCCCCGACGACGGCCCCGCCCTCGACGACTGGGACGCCCTCTGCGACGCAATCCGCCGTTCCCTGCGCCGCAACGACGACATCCGCTATCTGCTCGTCATGCTGGACGAGGCGGACGCGTTCATAGCCGACTGCGGGCAGTACAACTACAAGCCGCTTGTCAACCTGAAGAACATCCAACAGGTTCTGCCGGGGCGCTTCAAGTTCGCCCTCGCGGGCTTGCACAACATCATCCGCTTTAACCGCGAAGTGGCGTTAGGCAAAAACGCCGTCATTACGCAGTTCTCCTCGCTCAAAATCACGCCCTTCCGCACCCCGGAGGCGCAAGAGCTCCTGACCGCGCCCCTGAGCTACCTCGGCATGTCCCTGCCCAGCCGCGTGACCGTCTCGCAGATTCTCGCCACCGTCAACTATTTCCCCGGCCTAATCCAGCTCTATTGCCAGAAGCTGATAGAATCCCTCCGCGCCCCCGATTACGCCGGGTACGACGTGAAGCGCACCCCGCCTTACGTCATCACCGACGACCACCTCCGCCGCGTCATGGCCGACAAGGAGTTCATGGAGCAGATACGCGAAAAGTTTGAAATCACCCTGCGCCTCGACCAAGACCAAGGAAGCTGTTACTACCCGCTCACGCTCCTTATCGGGCTCATGTACACCGAAGAGCCGTCGCGGGGCGGCTACACGGCGCAACAGATTCTGAGCTTTGCCGCCAAACTGCACATCGCCCCCCTGCAAGACCTCTCCGCCGAACAGGTCGACGCGCTCCTGCAAGAGCTCCAAGACCTCAACATCCTGCGGAGCGTGAGCCAAGACACCTACCTGCTGGCGTCCAAGAACTTCCGCGACCTGCTCGGCACGGAAGAAGAAATCGTGGAGAAGCTGTCCCGCGTCGGGGAGGCAAAGCCATGAACGCCGCCGACATCTGGTGGGGGCAGATTGGAAACTCCTTGCGCCTGCTCTCCCGCGTCACGGAGTGTCTGCGCGACCACAAGTCCGCCGTGCTTGCCATGCCGGAGCGCTTCCCGTGGAAGGAGCGCTTCTACCGGGAAATCGACGTTCGCCGCGCCCCCTACAGCCTCAACCGCCGCCTCAAACGCGTGGCGTGGACGGGGCGCGGCGAGCCCGGACAGCTTATCTTGACCTCTATGTGCCCGCTCGACGCGCAAGCCGAATACTGGCCGGGGCAGACTTACGGCGAATATCTCGGCTCCCGGCGCAACCTGCCCATCAACGATTACGACATCTGGATAACGGGCGTGCATAAGAAGTCCGACCTGATGAAGTGGGCTGAGTTCGTGTCGCAGTACCGCGCCGCCGCCGACGGCGCGGAGCCCCACGCCGTGTTTTTGATTGAATACGACGGCCCGGACATGAAGCCGGGGAGCGTGGAGCGGATTTCCTGCCAAGTGGAGCGCTACGACTGCCGGGTGTTCTGCCTCGAAATGGCGGCGGAGCTGTCCAACGCCGCCCTGCGCGACTATCAGGCGGAACTCGCGCTGAATCTCGGCGGGAGCCGTCCGGAACTGTGCGCCGCCCTGCTGGAAACCGGGGACCGCCTCCTTGAGGAGCCGCTTTCCACGGCGCGGCAAGTCCTCGACGCCGCCCGCGATTCCGACGGAAAGCCCTTTCCGCCGCGTTCGGAAACCGAACTGACAAGCGAAATATGGCTTGCCGCCGTCGCCCTGCTCTTCCCGCCCATGGAGCGCTACCGCATCGCGTTCATCGAACGCCACAAACTTGAATTGACGCGCTTCCTGCCTATCTCCAACTCCAACGGCGAGCAAGTGACGGAGCCTTTCGACCTTGAAGTCGGGGCGCTGTGCCACATCATCGCAAATCTGCGGGTACATCTGTTTGCCCCGGCGGAAGTGGCGGGGTTGCGCCTGTGCCGACGGGTGCGAAACCTGTTGGCGCACAACAAGCCCCCCGAACTCGCCGACGCCGAGGCCGTCATGAGCCTGTAAGCCAAATAAAAAAACGCGCTTGCCCCGTGCAAGCTAATGTCATTAACTTTACGTAAAACCCCCTCCGGCGCTGCGTGACATCTCCCCCAAAGGGGGAGACACAGAGACGAAAACGCTATAAAAAATTCGTTCCCCCTCCCCTTTGGGGAGGGGGACAGGGGGAAGGGTTTTCCT
>JAFXQD010000002.1 GCA_017527365.1 Oscillibacter sp. | reverse complement strand
GGACGTTCTATGATTTTTTCAACCGTCTGTGGGAGAACTCGGAGAAAAATCTCACCAACCATATTCAGCCTCCCCGCGCCAAAGTGAAGAAACCGAAAGGCAAGGGACAGAAAGCCGACGGCGTGGAAACGGAAACGACGGAGGAACTCCTTGAGCGGCTTTCCATCACGGACTTTTTCCTCGACGAACAGCCATACGCCACCCTTTTCGCCATCTTTCAGGGCTGTTTCCTGAACCAGTCCGTTTTGCGCGGCGTCATTCATACCGAAAACCTGACCCTTTCGGGAGACGGAACGCCTGTCGTCACCGCCGCAAGGGAACGCGGCCATAAAATCTGCGGCTGCGCCTCCAAAGGCGTTTTCCGCTGCTCCTGTCCGCGTTTCTTCTCCCAGCCCGACCGCGGCATTGGCTGGAATTCTTCCCGCAACCTTTATTATCCCGGCTACGATTTGTGCCTGATTAGCGATACAAGGCGCGATTTGCCCCTCTTTCCGCTCTTTCATCCCGCGTCCAAACATGATTCCCACGGATTTTGCGAAGCTTTCTTCCGTTTTCTCGCCTTCCTCCCGGCTTTTAAGCCGTCCCGCCTGCTCCTTGATTCCGCCCATGACGCGACGGCCATTTACACGCTTTGCCAGTCTCTGTCCGTTGTCCCGTTCATTGACCTCAATCCCCGCAACGCCAAAAAGTCCTCCCCGGAACCCAACGCTATCCAAACCGGGTCTGACGGCGTTCCCGTCTGTCCCGCCGGATTGAACATGAAGCCCAACGGCGCGGATTTGAAGCGCCGCTACCTGAAATTCCGCTGTCCCCGTATGCAAAAAGGCAAATGCGTCTGCGATTCGCCCTGCTCTTCCGCCAAATTCGGCAGGACGTTCTCCGTCGCCATGAAAACCAATCCCCGCCTCTACAATTTCCCGCCCCGCCGCAGCCCGGAATGGAAAAAGACCTACAACGCCGGAACCGCTTCCGAACGCGCCAACAAGCGCATGAAAAATGATTATCATTTGGAGCTCGGACATCATCGCTCCACACAGATGCGGTACGTCCGTCTCTATGCCATTGTCATGTCTCTCCGTCTTGACGCGTGGGGCGTTCCCTGATACTGCTTTTATCCTTTCTTTTTGGCTCAGTTACGCTGAGCCTTATGACTGCGCCCTTTTCTGTCTTTGCGCTCCCCTTTGTCCATTCGTTCCCCTTCATAAGAATTTCTTACTCGGATTCCGAATGAATATTTCTGTAAAAGGCGTGCCCCCGGAGAAAGTCTATGCCTATCTTACCGGGAAGTATCCTAACAAATACGGAATCGGAAAATACCAGACGTTTACGCATATCGACGTGCGCCCGTCAAAAGCAAGATGGTGAAAGGAGAACGCCATGAAACTCGTCAAACCCGGATACGAAATCCTTACCCCGATTGACGGTTTGGCGGAGCTGAAAAATATCGAACGCGCCGCCCGAACCTGCTACAAGAGCGAATCGGCGGTTACAGGGGACGGCGAGAGCGCGAAAAAACTCGTCCGCCGTCTTATCGAGAACGGGCACGAGGCGATGTTGGAGCACAGCTTCCTGAGCGTGAAGTTCACGGTTGACCGTGGCGTAACGCACGAGCTGGTTCGGCGCCGCCTCTGTTCTTTCGCGCAGGAATCCACGAGATATTGCGACTACTCCGGCAAAAAGTTCGGGAGCGACGTAAAGTTCGTGATTCCGTATTTCTTTGAGGGCAAGCCGGACGCCATGGAAATCTGGACGGAAGCCTGCGCGAGAGCGGAGCAGGCCTATTTTGACCTGCTTGAGGAGGGCGCGACTCCGCAGGAAGCCCGAACCGTCCTTCCGAACTCGACCGCCGCCGAGATTATCATATCCGCAACTACCGCGAGTGGCGGCATATTTTGCGTCTCCGCACGGCGAAAGACGCCCATCCGCAAATGCGTGAGGTTATGCGTCCGCTGGGCGAGGAATTGAAGCGGCGGATTCCGGTTATATTTGACGATTGCGTGACGGAACCGGAGGCGTGATATGAGCGGCATAATAGCCATAGTCGGGCAAATCGCTTCCGGCAAAACGACGCTCGCGGAGTTTATGGAGGCGCAAGGCTTTGAGGGCGTCGTGACCTATACGACCCGACCGAAGCGCGACGGAGAAACGGACGGCGCGGATTACCATTTTCTGACCGACGCGGAATTTCTTGAAAAAGCAGAAACGGGGTTCTTCGCCGAAACGACGGAATACAGCGCGAAATTCGGTCACGTCCGCTACGGGACGAGCAAGGAAAGCCTTGAAACGCCCGGCGGCGTTAAAAAAGTTATCGCCCTGAACCCCGAAGGCGTCATGACGCTCAAAAACGCCGGGTATGATATTTTCGCCGTCTATCTCGACATGCCGCAGGAAACCCTCATGCGGCGGGCTTTGCGGCGCGGGGACGACCCGGCGGAAATCGGGCGGAGAATCGCGGGCGACGCGAGACTGTTCCGGCGTCTTGAAAACGCAGGCGAATACGTCGATTTAACCGTCTCAAACCCGGAGCTTCTCCCAAACCAGATTCTTGAGATGATTCAAAACGCCGTATGAAAAGAGCTTATCCCGGCGGTCGGGATTTGTTTATATTTCCGAAAGGGGAGCGAAACTTTGTTTAATGCGCTGAAAAATCTCGCCCGAACTTGTCTGAGCGGAGGTTTCGTGGCACAATACGACCGCACGGAATATTATGCGGAACGCTTTGATTCCGGGCTTGCCTTGCGAGGGGGAAAAGCAATGCCCGCAAAAATCAATCGAAGCGTCGTCGTCAACGGAAACCGGAAGTGGATTCGCGCTAACTCCGAACAGGAGTACGCCGAAAAGCTCGTGAAACTCTCCGCTTCTGGCATGGAGAAAATTCAGACATCTGGCAAGCGTATTTTTGTGGAATACGCCGAAAACTGGTTCAAGGTCTATTCCCGCCCCAACATCGAAACCGCCACCGCCGCGACCTACCGCCGCCAGTTGAAACTCTACCTCGTCCCCGCGTTCGGGGAAATGGCGGCCGAGGACATCACGACGGACGATATTCAGAGCCTGTTCAACTCCATGGGCGGGACGAAAGCGACGAAACAGAAGGTCAGAATGGCGCTCAACATGATTCTGGAATCGGCGGTCGAGGACAGAATCATCGGAAGAAACCCGCTCAAATCCCGCCGCCTTAAAATCACGGGGGAGGCGAGCAGAACGACTAAAGAATACGCGGTCGAGCAAACGCGGTTCCTCGTGCGAAACCTCGGCAAGGTCAAAAAGCGCGAGGACAGGGCGTATTTAGCCCTCCAAGCCCTCCATCCACTGCGATTGGAAGAGGTTTTGGGGCTGAAATGGGAGGACGTTGACCTTGAGGAAATGACGCTCCATATCCGCCGCGCCGTCACGCACCCCACGAGAAACCAGCCCGAAATCAAGCGCACGAAAACCGAGGCGAGCGTTCGGGTTATCGGGCTTTCCGCAATCGCGGCGGCGTATTTGGAGCCGGGAGACGCGGAAAAGTTTGTATTTGGCGGGGAAGCGCCCTATACCTACCAGAAAGTGCGCCGGATGTGCGAGAGAATCAAGCGCGACACGGGTTTTGAGGAGAACATTACGCCCATCCGCTTCCGCACGACCGTCCTGACGGATATTTACGACCGAACAAAGGACGTAAAGACGGCGCAAGCGGCGGCGGGGCACGCGTCGCCGACCATGACCATGAGGCGGTACGCAAAAGGGCGCGGCGTTGCGCGGCAGTCAAGCCTTGTCATCGACGAAATTTACGGCTCCGACTGACCGCGGATTGCAAGATATTTGCACGCCCCGACGCCCCAAGAATGGCGCAACCATGCGGGTTTGAAGCCTCTCACGAGACCCCGAAAATTGCAACGTTCTTTGCAAATTGCCCCGCCGTAGCTTCACGAGGTCAAGCGAAAGTTGCGAAAAATATGAAAAACACGTCAAAATCGACCGATTTCAACGTGTTTTATGGAGCTGCTGGGCGGATTTGAACCGCCGACCTCATCCTTACCAAGGATGCGCTCTACCGACTGAGCTACGGCAGCATACGGCACTATGCAAAATTGCGTGGCGACCCGGAACGGACTTGAACCGTCGACCTCCAGCGTGACAGGCTGGCGTTCTAACCATCTGAACTACCGGGCCGCATCGTGCGAACACGCTTCCATTTCACGGCAAGCCCAAGCCAAATTTGCGTAGAGAAATATATCACATCTTTTTACGCTTGTCAAGCTCTTTTTGGCGTTTTTCAAAATATCGGGACTGCCCGAACGCCCGCGAAAGATTCGCCGTTTGGAGCGCGCAAACGCGCCGCGCCGTGTGTCGGCGCGTTTGTGCCGCGGGCGCGGGGCTCGGCCACGGAAACGGGTTAGGCGCGAAACACGCTTAAATAGCCTGTCCAAAGAGCCAGTCGCGCATTTCCTGATTGTGATAACAGACTTCCCACGCGAAATGCCCCGACTGCCAGAAAATCATGCCCGCCGGGTAACGGGTCAGCTTGTACTTCACCCCGGCGCGGTCCATCGCCGCGAGGCACGGCTCCAGCGTCCACGACGGCACAATCAGCGGGTCGTCGTCGGAGTGGAAAATCCACATGGGGATTCCTTTCAACAGGTTGATTTTGTCCGGATTGGCGGCGCAACTCACCGGGACAAGCCCCGCGAACGCGTTCGGATGTTCCATCGCCAGCGCGTACACGGCGAAGCCGCCCGACGAAACGCCCGTCAGGTACAGCCGCCGCTCGTCCACGCTGTACTCCTCCTCCAGCTTGCGGAGCAGGTTCCAGACCGCCTTCAACTGCGGGAACGGCCAGAAGGGGGAGTTGGAATGCCCGTTGATAAACTGCACAAGGGAAGTCCAGTTGTCCTCTTGGTTATAGTGGATGCGGCACTGCGGGACCAGCACAAGGCACTGGTTGTGCCCGCGCTCGGAGTCCTCCGCCCACACGGTCGCCATCGCCATTTTTTCCAGAATCGCCTCCACGGGCTCTTCCCGCTCCCCGGTGCCGTGCAGGGCGACGATGAGCGGGTAGCGTTTGGCGGGGTCGTAGTCGGAGGGGACGTAGAGCGCGTAGGGAACCGTGACCTGATATTCCTTGTCGTTGTGAACGTCGTAACGGAAATGCTTCCGCGCCTCGTAGCCGGAGGGGCTTTTCAGGCGGATTTGGTAGGATTCGGAACCGAACTCGTAAGAGCCGGCGGTCACGGAGATGTTCATATCCAAGTCGGACTCGAAGCGCCCCCGGCGCTTGTCGAGGCGGACAATATAGCCGTCGTAATACTCGTAGTACGGAACTTCCGTATTGGCGATATAGTCGCCCATGGCGGGGTCGAGCTCGTCGAAGCCGTAGCGCCCCGCGTCGTGGTCGGCGCGAATGCTGATATAGTAGGCGGGGTTGTAATTCAGATGAAACTTCAGGGCAAAGCAGTCGGACGGCACTTCTATCTCGTATTCCCTTACGTCGGGGTCGAAGTCAATCAGGCTCTGGAACGAGGCGTTGCTCCTGACCTCCATTTGCTGTATTGCGCTCATAAGTCTATTCTCCTGACAAATCGTGATGTTGTTCCCGGCGAGCCTGTGCGGGAGCCCGCCGGGGCGGGGAAAGCTCCGCATAGTATAGCGGAAGCCGCGCAGAATTGCAACGCCTTTCCGGAAAAAAACGCCGCCGGGGTTCGCGGGATTTTTTTTCCGCCCCGCGAAATTTCCCCTTGCATTCCGCGCCGGAAAGTGCTATAATATCCCCCGACCCGTTCCGCGAGGGGCGGGCGGGCGAATACGGAGCGGTATCGAAGCGGTCATAACGGGCCTGACTCGAAATCAGGTAGGGAGATAATCCCTCGTGGGTTCGAATCCCACCCGCTCCGCCAACTTGCGGACGGCCAATCGGGAAAGATTGGCCGTCCGCGCCGTTTTCGCGGGAGGGCTTGCCATGAAAATTCTGGTCGTGGACGACGAAAAAACTTTGGTCAAGGGAATCAAGTTTAATCTGGAAAACGAGGGCTACGCCGTGGAATGCGCCTACGACGGCGCGGCGGCGGTCGAACTGGCGCGGGATGTCGGCTACGATTTGATTATTTTGGACGTGATGATGCCGGAGCTCGACGGGCGCGAGGCGTGCCTGAGAATCCGGGAGTTCTCCAACGTGCCGATTATCATGCTCACGGCGAAGGGCGAGGACAGCGACAAACTGATGGGCTTTGAGTGCGGCGCCGACGACTACTTAACAAAGCCTTTCAACATTCTGGAACTCAAGGCGCGAATCCGCGCCCTTTTGCGCCGCGCCGCCGGGACGCAACGCGCCCAAGCGTCCGCGCTGACGGCTGGGAACTTGTCGCTGAACACGGAGGAGCGGGTAGCCGTCCGCGACGGGAAAACGATTGACCTCACCGCCAAGGAATACGACCTCATAGAACTGCTCATGAAGAACCCGCGCCGGGTCTACAGCCGGGAGAACCTCATGAACATCGTGTGGGGCTACCACTACGCCGGGGACTTCCGGACGGTTGACGTGCACATCCGGCGCCTGCGGGAGAAGCTGGAGGAGAACCCCGCCGCGCCGGAACACATCATGACAAAGTGGGGGGTCGGTTACTATTTCAAAGCGTAACGCGCCGCGCCGCGCACGGCAAGGGCTGTTCCCGAAACGCCCCCGCAACCCGTTCGCGGGGCGCCGCAAGCGCGATAAAAAACGCTTCTGGGACAGCCTGCAAGTGCAGTTCGGCGTCTCCTATACCCTGATTATCGCCGCCGTTCTGGTTCTGTTGAACACCTACCCGCTGTTCGTGTCGGAAAGCATGGTGTTCCGCTCCAAGGAAAGCGCGATGATGTCGGCGGTGTCGGCGCTGGTTTCGTCGCTGTCGGGGCTCGACCGCCTGAACGAGGAAAACGTGTCGGCGGCGATGTTCGCGGCGGGCGAAATCGGGCAGAGCCGCGTTTTGGTCGCCAACGCCGCCGGGCGAATCCTCTACGACACCCGCGAAACCCGCGACGCCTTGGGCAATTACGTCTTTTATACGGAGCTCGTCTTAGCCCTCTCCGGCAACGACGTGTTTACTTGCGTTTACGAGAAGGGCGCGTTCCGGAGCCGCGCCGCCTCGCCCGTGCTCTACCAAAATCAGATTATCGGCGCCGTGTACGCCTACGAGTACGACCGCACGCAGGCGGCTTTATTGGAAGGCTTGCAGTCGAACCTTATGCGCATATCTGTTGCGACGGGAATCGGCGTCCTTGTCCTGAGCCTGCTTTTGTCCGCCATGCTGGCGCGGAAAATCGGCGCGTTGCTGACCGCCATTCGGGAAGTGCGCGAAGGCTCCTACAGCCGCCGCGCCCGCATTTTCGGGCGCGACGAAATCGCGCAAATCGGGCAGGAGTTCAACAGCCTGACCGACCGCCTGCAAAAAACCGAGACCGCCCGCCGCCGGTTCGTCTCCGACGCCTCCCACGAGCTCAAAACCCCCTTGGCGGCGATACGCCTCCTGTCGGATTCCATCTTGCAGACGGACAATATCGACATGGGCACGACCCGCGAATTTGTCTCCGACATCGGCGCGGAAGCCGAGCGGTTAAGCCGCATTACCGAAAACCTCCTGCGCCTGACGCGCCTTGACAGCGGCATACTCGACGCCCCCGCGCCCGTGGAAGTCTTGCCCGTGCTCGAACAGGTCATGCGCATGATGTCGCTTGTCGCGCAGGAAAAGGGGGTTGATTTGACGTACCACGCGGAGGATAATTGCGTTGTCTCCGGGACGAAGGACGAAATCTACCAAGTGTTCTACAACCTCATCGACAACGCCGTGAAGTACACGCCGCCGGGGGGCGCCGCGCAAGCCGTCCTGCGGCGCGAGGGCGCGGAGGTGGTGTTCAAGGTGGAGGACAACGGGGGCGGGATACCGGAAGAGGACTTGCCGCGCATTTTCCGGCGCTTCTACCGGGTGGACAAGGCGCGGTCGCGGGCGGCGGGCGGCGCGGGGCTGGGGCTGTCGATTGTCAGCGACATGGTAACGCGCCGGGGCGGGACGATTGAAGCCGACAACCGTTTCCTTGGCGGCGCCGTGTTCACGGTGCGCTGGCCCGCCCTCGACGCGACATAACATTTAAGGAGGAAAGCAAGATGAAAAAACAGGCTTTTGGCATGGTTGCGGCGTTGTTCGCGTTGCTTGTCATGCTCCCCGCGTGGGCGTATGCGGCGGATAGCGCATACGCGATTCTGTACGAGGACGGGACGCTGGTTTTCCAGAACGCCGCCGCCCCCGAACCCGGACGCCCCGTCAAGGCAACGTATGAGGTAGATTTGACGGGGGGCTACGTTTGGCCTGAGGCCGCCGAAGGCCCCGACACGCCGTGGATAATGGAGAGCTATTCTATTTTTGCCGTATCGTTTGCGGACAAAATCAGCCCGGCCTCTACGGCGTACTGGTTCTATCGATGCGGAAATCTGGAGCGCGTGGACAATATCGAAAATCTGGACACCGCCAATGTCACGGATATGCGCTATATGTTCTGCGGTTGCGAGGCTTTGCAAGAGTTGGACGCGTCTGGCTTTGACACCGCCAAGGTCACGAATATGAATGAGACGTTCTGCGGCTGCAGCGCCTTGAAAAAACTGGACGTGTCCGGCTTTGACACCGCCAATGTCACGGACATGAAGGGGATGTTTTGGTGTTGCGGCGGCTTGACGGCGCTGGATGTGTCTCATTTTGACACCGCCAATGTCACGACTATGAATTTCATGTTCGCCAGTTGCGACAAGCTCGCGGCGCTGGATGTGTCTCATTTTGACACCGCCAATGTCACGGATATGCACGGCATGTTTTACGGTTGCGTGGGGATAACAAGGCTGGATTTGTCTCATTTTAATACCGCCAAGGTCACGACTATGAACGATATGTTTTGCTTCAGCGGCGTGGCGGCGCTGGACTTGTCTAACTTTGACACCGCCAATGTCACGGATATGTTCGCTATGTTTGACAGTTGTTTCAAATTGACGACCATTTGCGTGTCCGAAAAGTTCACAACCGCGTCCCTGACGGAAAATGGCGGCGAAGCCCAAGATATGTTCAGCAACTCTCCGTCCCTTGTC
This sequence comes from Oscillibacter sp., assembly GCA_017527365.1. GTDB lineage: Bacteria > Bacillota > Clostridia > Oscillospirales > Oscillospiraceae > Oscillibacter. Next base: position 498 of record JAFXQD010000002.1, on the reverse strand, counting down.
GGCGGAAATGGGACAAGGCACAGCGAAAGCCATACGGATAAGGAATACGCCCGGATTGACACGCCGTCCACGCCCGGTTATTTCACCTACAAAGCCGCGCCCGTCTCCTACAAGATAACCGCCGCCGCGACGGAGAACGGAAAGCTGTCCGCGACGCTCTCCAACCCCGGCGCCGCGACAGTTGCGGCGGCGTATTTTGACGCCAACGGGAAATTTGTCTCCGTGCGGTTGCAAAGCGTGCCAGCCGACGCCGGGACAGTTGCGCTTGAACTTTCGGCGGGCGCGGCAACGGCGCGGGTTATGCTGTTGGACGGCGTTTTCCGCCCGCTGTGCGCGGCGTTCGCGGCGGATGTCGGAGGCGCGGCTTGAAACGTTTGATTGCAATCGCGCTGTGCTGTCTGCTTTTGGCGGGTTGCGCGGGGCGTCCGGGCGGCGCCGACGCCCCCGAATTTTACGAGCTGTACTATCTCCGCGCCAACCTCAAGGACGCCGCCGGGG
>JAFXQD010000035.1 GCA_017527365.1 Oscillibacter sp. | reverse complement strand
GTTTCCAGCAAACCGTAAAACGCCTTCTCAATCCGAGTATCTTCCATTCCAAGCACTCTCTTTCCAACGTGTTTTTCCTATTCTATCCTATCATGACTTTAATTTCAAGGTGTTGTATTTTATTTCGTGATAAATCCTTATTACCAAAGCGTCGTAGTGGAAGTGACGGAGGACTTGATTTGTGCGCTGTTTCCAAATCAATGTGTCAGCCATCAAGAAGCCGTTGATTTCGTGAAAGACATTGTGCAAGACGCGAAAGACAATGCCAAGACAGTTGAAATTGGCGGCGGCACAACAATTCACGGAATTAAAGTTAGCGAAGGCGCGTTGCAACTGATTTATGACTGGATTTGGTTCCGGTATTAACCAGCATTCGCGCTTCAGCGCAATTTTAGCGGCACAAACAGCTCATACAAAGAAGCACGGTCTCCGGTTTTCGGAGACCGCGCTGTTTTCGTTTGGGATTAGAAAACGCTGTCAAGGAAGCGCAGGAATGCGGCTTTCCCGGCGTCGTCGCGGCGGTACACTCCCGCGTGTTCGAGTACCTTTGCGAATACGACGCCCGTTTCCTTTTTCACGATGTCAAGCGCGTTTTCCGGCGCGAACTCGTACTTGTCGCGGAAGCCGTCTGCCCAGTCGGCGTGCTTGGCGGTGCGCTCGTCGGCGCGAAGGTCGCCGCCCGCGACAAGCAAATCCGCGACGGCGGACAACTCGTCTTTCAGCCGCGCCGGGAGAACCGCCAGCCCCATGACCTCTATCAAGCCGATGTTTTCCTTTTTGATGTGGTGCAGTTCGGCGTGGGGGTGGTACAGCCCTAACGGGTGTTCGGGCGTGGTGAGGTTGTTGCGGAGCACTAAGTCAAGCTCGTAATCGTCCCCCCGGCGGCGGGCAATGGGGGTAATCGTGTTGTGCGGCTCGCCGTCGGTCTCGGCAAAAATCACGGCGCCGGGGTCGGAGTAGCCGCGCCACGCCGTCAGAACCGCGTCGGCGAGGGAAATCAGGCGTTCGGGGTCGGCGCAGGTCAGGCGCACGACCGACATGGGCCACTTTACGATACCCGCTTTCACGTCCGCATAGCCGGGGAACGCATACTCCGTCTCGACGGGGGCGGTCTCCATGGCGAACGTGTAGCGCCCGCCTTGGAAGTGGTCGTGGGCTAAGATGGAGCCGCCGACAATCGGCAAATCGGCGTTGGAGCCCACAAAGTAGTGCGGGAACTGCCGCACGAAGTCCAACAGCTTGCCGAAACAGGCGCGGTCAATCTTCATGGGCGTGTGGGCGCGGTTCAGGCAAATGCAGTGCTCGTTATAGTAGACGTAGGGCGAGTATTGCAGGAACCATTGGGAGCCGTTGATTAGAATGGGAATCAGGCGGTGGTTCTGCCGGGCGGGATGGTTGAGGCGTCCGGCGTAGCCCTCGTTCTCGGCGCAGAGCAGACAGCGCGGGTAATTCGACGCCGGGAGATTCCGCGCCGCCGCGATAGCTTTCGGGTCTTTCTCCGGTTTCGACAGGTTGATGGTAATGTCAAGGTCGCCGTACTCCGTGGGCGCCTTCCATTGGATGTCCTTGGCGATACGGTCGCGGCGGATATAGTTCGTGTCTTGGCTGAACTTGTAATACCAGTCGGTGGCGGCCTTGGGGCTTTGCCTGTAAAGCCCCGTGAATTGCGCAATCACAGCGGACGGGCGCGGCGTAAGCCGCCCCATGATTTCCGTGTCCAGCAGGTCGCGGTAGTCGGCGGAGTTCCCTTTCAGGACGCCGCGCTCAAAGGCGCCGTCAAGGAGCGGGCGCAGGATTTCCGCCAGCTCGTCGGGGGAATGGCGCCCCATGTTCTCGGACGGCGGCGCGTCGTCGGACGCTTGCGGCGCCTCCGACGGCAACGCGCCGTCCAGTTGCAACGCGTCCAGAATCGTGTTGAACGCCCAGACGCGCTCGCTTTCCTCTATCAGCCCGGCACGCAAAGCGTACTCGACAAGTTTCAAAATCGCCTCGTACATAGCGCGTTACCTCTCAGGAATCGTAGCCGTTGGGGTGGCTCTTGTGCCACTTCCAAGCGGACGAGACAATCAGCTCCAAGTCGGCGCGGGTGGGGTTCCAGCCCAGCACGGCTTTCGCCTTCTCCGACGAGGCGACGAGTTGCGCGGGGTCTCCGGCGCGGCGCGGGATGATTTCGGCGGGAATCGGGTGTCCGGTGACTTTCCGCGCCGTGTCGATAACTTCCTTGACCGTAAAGCCGATTCCGTTGCCGAGGTTGAAAACGTCGCTCTTGTCGCCCTTAATGAGATAGTCCATAGCCAGAATGTGCGCGTCCGCCAAGTCGCAGACGTGGATGTAGTCGCGCACGCAGGTTCCGTCGCGGGTGGGGTAGTCGTCGCCGTAGACGGAAATCTTTTCGCGCTTGCCGTTCGGGACTTGCAGAATGAGCGGGATTAAATGCGTTTCGGGGTTGTGCGCCTCGCCGATATTGCCGGAGGGGTGGGCGCCGCAGGCGTTGAAGTAGCGCAACGCGACGTAGCGCAGGCCGTGCGCGACGCCCGTCCAGTACATCTCCTTTTCCATGGCAAGTTTCGTCTCGCCGTAGCAGTTCGTAGGCGACGTTTTGTCGCTCTCCATGATGGGCACGCGCTCCGGCTCGCCGTAGGTGGCGGCGGTGGACGAAAACACGATTTTGTCGACGCCGTGCTCTACCATGGACTTGAGCAGGGAAGTCGCGCCGCCAAGGTTGTTGTCGTAGTATTTGAGCGGGTTCGTCATGGACTCGCCGACGAGCGAACAGGCCGCGAAATGAATCACGCCCTCAATCTGCTCCTTCTCAAAAATCGCGTCCACGTCCGCCTTGTTGCGGATGTCAACCTGATAGAACCGCGCTTCCGGGCGCACGGCGGCGCGGAAGCCCGTCAAGAGGTTATCGACAACCACGACATCCCGTCCGGCGTCGATGAGCGCGGAAACCGCGTGGGAGCCGATATACCCCGCGCCGCCCAATACCAGAATCGCCATATTAAAAACTCCTTCCCTCAATGAAAACTCGCAAGCTGTTCGTTTGGAGCGCAACCCCTCCCCCTTCCCATAGGAAGGGGGAATAGCGGGCTTTTGTTCCTGTTCTCCCCCTT
>JAFXQD010000034.1 GCA_017527365.1 Oscillibacter sp. | reverse complement strand
CCTGCGCATTATCAACGAGCCCACCGCCGCCGCGCTTGCGTATGGCGTGGATAAGGAGCAGTCGCAGAAAATCATGGTCTACGACCTCGGCGGCGGCACGTTCGACGTTTCCATTCTGGAAATCGACGACGGCGTGATTGAAGTGCTTGCCACGGCGGGCAACAACCGTCTCGGCGGCGACGATTTCGACGAGTGCGTCATGAAATGGATGGTCAGCGAGTTCAAGCGCACGGACGGCGTGGACTTGTCCGGAGACCGCGTAGCCATGCAGCGGTTGAAGGAAGCCGCCGAAAAAGCCAAGATTGAGCTTTCCGGCGTCACCATGTCCAACATTAACCTGCCCTATATCACGGCGGACGCGTCCGGCCCGAAACACCTTGACATGACGCTTTCCCGCGCCAAGTTCAACGAGTTGACCAGCCACCTTGTGGACGCCACCATGGGCCCCGTGCGTCAGGCGATGTCCGACGCGGGGCTGAGGCCGTCCGACTTGGCGAAAGTCCTGCTTGTGGGCGGCTCCAGCCGTATCCCCGCCGTACAGGACGCCGTGAAGAACTTCACCGGAAACGAACCTTTCAAGGGCATTAACCCGGATGAGTGCGTCGCCATGGGCGCGGCGTTGCAGGCGGGCGTGCTGAAAGGCGACGTGAAGGGCCTGCTCCTGCTGGACGTTACCCCGCTGTCGCTGGGCATTGAGACCATGGGCGGCGTATGCACAAAGCTCATTGACCGCAACACCACGATTCCCGTCAAGAAGAGCCAGATTTTCTCCACCGCCGCCGACAACCAGACGAGCGTGGAAGTAAACGTCTTGCAGGGCGAGCGCGAAATGGCGGCGGCGAACAAGTCGCTTGGGCGCTTCCACCTCGACGGAATCGCCCCGGCGCGGCGCGGCGTCCCGCAGATTGAGGTTACGTTCGACATCGACGCCAACGGCATTGTGAACGTGTCCGCGAAAGACTTGGGCACGGGCAAGGAACAGCACATCACCATTACGTCTTCCAGCAACATGAGCAAGGAGGACATCGAGAAGGCGGTCAAGGAAGCGGAGCGTTACGCGGCGGAAGACAAGCGCATGAAGGAAGAAGTGGAAGTGCGCAACGAGGCCGACCAGATGGTATACCAGAGCGAAAAGACGCTCTCCGAAATGGGCGACAAGATTCCCGCCGACGACAAGGCGAAAGTGCAGGGCGGCATTGACAAGCTCAAGGAGGCGTTGAAGGGCACGGACTCCGCGCAAATCAAGAGCGCCACGGAAGAGCTGAAACAGTCTTTCTACGCCGTGAGCGAGAAGCTGTACCAGCAGGCGAACCCGCAGGGCGCGGCGCAGTCCGAACCCAATCCGGGGCAGGGCGGCTCCGACGGCGGGCAGCAGTATTATGACGCGGATTACAAAGTCGTGGACGACGACCCGAATCAGGGCAAGTAAGCGCGTATCTGGAAAGCGGTCAGGGACAGCTTTGCTGTCCCTGATTGCGGCGTCTTTCCGGCGCGAACCGGAAATATAAGGAGTTCATGAGTATGGCGGAGAATAAACGGGACTACTACGAGGTTCTCGGAATCGGCAAGGACGCGTCGGAGGAGGACATCAAGAAAGCCTACAAGAAAATGGCGCGGAAGTACCACCCGGACTTGAACCCCGGCGACAAGGAAGCGGAGGAGAAGTTCAAGGAAGTCGGCGAGGCGTATGCAGTCCTCTCCGACGCGGACAAGAAGGCGCGTTACGACCGCTACGGTCACGCCGGGGTTGACCCGAACTTTGGCGCGGGCGGCTACGGCGGCGGGTTCAGCGGCGATTTCGACTTTGGCGATTTGGGCGACATCTTCGGCAGTTTCTTCGGCGGCGGATTCGGCGGCGGTTCGCGCCGCGCCAATCCGAACGCGCCCCAGCGCGGCGAAAGCATTCGCGTTTCGCTCACAATCACGTTTGAGGAGGCGGCGTTCGGCTGTCAGAAGGAATTGACGGTGGAGCGTTACGAGACCTGCGCGACGTGCCGCGGCAACGGTTGCGCCGACGGAACGTCTCCGGAGACCTGCCCGGACTGCCACGGAACCGGACAGGTGCAGGTTCGCCGCCAGACGCCCTTCGGCACTATGGCGACATCCGCGCCCTGCACCAAGTGCGGCGGGCGGGGGAAGATTATCCGCCAGCCGTGCAAGGACTGCCACGGAAGCGGCATGATTCGCCGCCGCCGCACGATACAGGTGCAGATTCCCGCCGGAATCGACGCGGGGCAGTCCATTTCCGTGCGCGGGCAGGGGAACGCCGGGAAGAACGGCGGCGCGTCCGGGGATTTGCTCGTGTCCATCGCAATCCGCCCGCACGGGCTGTTCCGCCGCGAGGGGACTTCCGTGCTTTGCGAACAGTCCATCACGTTCGCGCAGGCGGCGCTTGGCGCGGAATTGGAAATCCCCACGATTGACGGCAAAGTGCAGTACGACTTGCCGGAGGGCACGCAGAGCGGCGCGACGTTCCGTCTGAAAGGCAAGGGCATACCCTTTATCAACGGGCGCGGGCGCGGCGACCAGTATGTGACAGTCTACATTGAGACGCCGAAAAACCTGACCCGCGAGCAGAAGGAAGCCTTGAAAAAGTTTGCGGAAGCCATGGGCGAGAGCGAGCCGGACGGCGGGGAGCGCAACCCGTTGCGCGAGTTCTTCGGCAAGAAGAAGGGAAAGGGCAAATAAATTTCAAATCCTGAAAGATAGCGATTGATTTTTCCGGGGCGCGGGGCTATAATAGCGGCGACTGTTCCACATTTTTGGAAACGCGCTACGGACAGGAGGAAATTTCCATGAAAATCGCGTTAGGCTGCGACCACGGCGGATACGAGCTCATGCAGTTTGTCAAGACCGTGCTGGACGATTTGGGGCACGCGTATGAAGATTTCGGCACGTATTCGCCCGAAAGTTGCGACTATCCCGACTTCGGCGAACCCGCCGCCCGCGCCGTCGCCGAGGGCAAGTGCGACCGCGGCATTGTGATTTGCCTTACGGGAATCGGCATTTCCATTACCGCCAACAAGGTCAAGGGCATTCGTTGCGCCCACTGCGCCGACTGCCTGCAAGCGGAGTTGACCCGCCGCCACAACAACGCCAATATGCTTGCCATTGGCGCGGGCTTTACGGGCAAGGAAATGGCAAAACGGATGGTGGAAGTGTTCCTCTCCACGGAGTTCGAGGGCGGGCGGCACGAGCGCCGCGTCAACAAGATGATGTCCGTCGAGGGCTGACGGCGCGGGACGGAAACGGAGCGACGGGAAAGGGGCGATGAAATGCCAAAAATAAAGGGCTATACAAATTATCGCGGGCGGGGGCCGCTGTGGAAACTGGTTCTCACGGTTCTGGCGCTATCGGTCATTCTGGCCTCCTTTGCCGTGCTCCTGATTCAGCGCAATCTGGCGCCGAACGGCGACGGGGTGCCGCAAATACAGTTGCCGTGGCAGGACGAGGCCGGGGACAAGCCGGAGGCGTCCGGCGCCCCGGACGACGGCGCGGAGCCCGCGTCCGACGGCAATCCGGACACGGAGCCGTCCGGAACAACCGACGCCGACGGCGAAACGTCCGCCGGGGCGGAAGGCGCCGCCGAAACGGAACCGGAAACGCCTCCGGCTCCGGAAGAAAGCGTCGTGCATGTCTATCCGGTGCGGGCGACGCCGCTTTCCGTTGCCACCTACGACGAAATTATGTACCTTTTGCGGCGCAACAGCGCCTATAACGCCGTCTCCGTGCGCCTGAAAGACACGGAAGGCTGGGTTTACTTCGATTCCCCCAACATCATCTATACGGAAGTGCTCAAGGAATCCAAAAATATCGCCGCCGACACCACGGAAGCCCTGCAAAAGCTGACCGCCTCCGACACGCACACGATAGCGAGCATTGCCTGTTTCCGCGACTGGCGGGCGTCCAACGGCAATGTGCGGGCGCGTCTGCGCAACCTCAGCGGGCGCATTTTCCAAGACGGCAACGCCGATTTCTGGATTGACCCGGCGCGGGAAGTCGCAAGGACTTACCTTTGCAACCTTGCCCGCGACGCCGCCGAACTTGGCTTTGACGAAATCCTGCTTACCGACGCCTGTTACCCCGCCGTCGGGCGCCTTGACCGCATCCTCTACGGCGATTTGCCCAAAGAGGAGAATTTGGGCGTGTTCTTTTCGGAAATGCGCAAGGCGCTGGAGGCGTTTAATGTCATGCTATCCGTTGAGGTTCCGAAAGAAATCCTGCTCGACCGCGAGACGCCCCACCCTTCCGGGCTGTCCGTTGACGTAATCGCGCCTTACGTTGACCGCGTTTACGCGAAAGCGGAGCCGTCGGAAATACAGGGCTGCGCGGACGCGCTGGCGGGCGTGCTGACGTTCGTGCCGGAGCTGTCCGAACTGCCAAGCCCCGCCCCGGCGCGGTACGTATACGCTTCTTAAAAAACGGCGCCCGCCCCGTTTGGAAGGCGGCGCGGGCGCGCAAAACGTCCGGATTCCGGACAGGATGAAAGGAAGTTTTCAGCCTATGAAAAAGTTTGGCGCATTGTTGCTGTCGCTTTCGCTGACGCTCTGCCTTGCGGGTTGCGGCGGCGGGACGCCCGCCCCGCAGAACGACGCGTCGGAGAGCGTCGCGTCGGAAGACGCCGCGGAGACCCCCGACCCCGCGCAAGCCGCCGAAGGCGCGGAGGCGTCCGGTGAGGAAGCCGCGCTGACGACCGTTTCCCCCGGAAAGCTCACGATGTCCACGAACGCCTCCTTCCCGCCGTATGAGATGACCACCGACGCGGGCGGCTTTGAGGGGATTGACGTGGAAATCGCCGGGATGATTGCCGAAAAGCTCGGTTTGGAACTACAAATCGACGACATGGACTTTGATTCCGCGTTGCTCGCCGTCCGCACGGGCAAGAGCGACATGGTGATGGCGGGCGTGTCCGTGCGCCCCGACAGACAGCAGGTCATGGACTTCACCGACTCCTACGCCACCGGCGTGCAGGTCATCATCGTGCCGGAAGGCTCCGACGTTACGCTTGACAATCTCGGCGACCATATGATTGGCACGCAACGCGCCACGACCGGCTATCTGTACTGCTCCGACGACTACGGCGAAGAGCACGTCACGGCTTACGACAACGGCATGACCGCTATTCAGGCGCTGAAAAACGGTCAGGTGGACTGCGTGGTTATCGACAACGCCCCCGCGAAAGCGCTGGTGTCGCAGAACCCCGGACTGGCGATTCTGGACACGGAATATGTCGTGGAAGATTACGCCATTGGAATGCGGAAGGAAAATCCCGCCCTGCTGGAAGCCGTCAACAACGCTTTGGCGGAACTCAAGGCGGACGGCTCCATCCAAGCCGTGATTGACAAATACATCACGGCGGAATAAGGCTCTATGCGTTCATAGGGGCGGCTCGCGCCGCCCCTGTTTTTGAAGCCCCGCAATCTCCCCGCAACCTTGCGTTTGCAACCCCCGCAAATCAATGGAAAAAGAGGTGAAACCCGTGGAACAATGGGGCATTCTCTACGGCGAATGGCGGCAGTTGATGATTACAGACGGCGCCGTTTCCCCATGGCAAAGGCTCTTCGTGCTCTTCTATCAGGCGTTTGTCGAGGCCGACCGCTGGAAGCAGTACCTCAACGGCGTGGGCACGACCCTGCTTGTCACGGCAATGGCGCTGGCTCTGGGCGTCGTGCTGGGCGTCATTGTGGCGGTCATTCGCACGTCCCACGCCCAACAGCGCCCCGGACAGCGCAATCTCCTGTTAGGCGTTGTCAACCTGTTCTGCCGCGTGTACGTGACCGTCATTCGCGGCACGCCGATGATGGTGCAGTTGCTCATCATGGGCATGGTCATTTTCAAGAGCAGCCGCAACTTTACGATGGTCGGCGCGCTGTCGCTGGGGATTAACTCCGGGGCTTACGTGTCGGAGATTATCCGCGGCGGGCTGATGTCGCTTGACCCCGGACAGTCGGAGGCGGGGCGCTCCCTCGGCCTGAACTATCTGGACACCATGCGCTTTATCGTCGTCCCGCAGGCGATAAAGGCGATTCTCCCCGCGCTCGGCAACGAGT
>JAFXQD010000033.1 GCA_017527365.1 Oscillibacter sp. | reverse complement strand
GACGTCGTTGAAAACCTGGTCCATGAACCACGAATTGAACTCCGACTGTCCGGTCAGGGCGTCCATCTCCTCCGCGCTTCCCGTCCGTTCGACAAAGTGCAGTTCCTCCGCCTTCGCCGCCTCGTACTCCTCGTACGTCAGGAAGCCTAGCCCGAGTTCCGGGTCGTACATCCGGTACAGAATGTTCTCCTGACGCTTCTTGTTCATCTCGCGGGGCGTACTCTCAATCACATTCCCGTCGGCGTCCCTGGTCTTGACCGTGATGTTGTACATGGGGCCGTACATGGAAGGGTTGTTCGTGATTGCGATAATGCTGGCGCATTCGGCTACCGACAAGTCGATAGCGTCCTTGCCGAAGTAATACTGCGCCGCCGTCTGCACGCCGTAACAGCCCATGCCGAAATAAATCGTGTTGAGGTAGAGTTCGAGAATCTCCTCTTTGGTGTGGTTCTTCTCAAACTCAAGGGCGCGGAAAATTTCCGTGACTTTGCGGTTGACCGTGTTCTGGTTGGAGCCGGTCATGTTCTTCAACATCTGCTGGGTGATGGTGGAGCCGCCGAAACTGCTCCGCATACCCATGGACATAATCACCGCGCCCCCGGTACGTTTCCAGTCCACTCCCTTATGTTCGTAGAAACGGTGGTCCTCGATAGCGACCGCCGCCTGTCCGAGCGCCGGGGCCATTTGGTCGTACTTAATCAGTATCCGGTTCTCCCTGTCGTGGAGAATCTTGTACTCCACCCAGCCGTCGTTTTCCTCCACGGCGTCGTCGTGGTAGTAGATAATCGAACTCTGGTTCAAGGTGTAGTCGTTCGGGTCAACCTCCAACGAGGGGCCGAGGCTCTTTTGCACGTAAGTCATAAAGAGCATGGCGAAAACCCCCGCCGTGCAAACGCCAATCAGGCAGAGCGTGCCAATCAGGAAGAAAATTTTACCGAAGATGGCCCCTACGATTCGCAGAGGGCTTCTTCTCCTGCGGCGACGCGTCGAACCGTTTTCGTGTTCAGCCAAAGGCAAACCGCCTCCTTTTCCTATTCGCGGGCAGCCCCGCGTTCCATACGCGCACGGCTCGCGCCGCCGCGCCCGTAAAACAGTTTCCCGCCGGAATTTCCCCATTTTACACAGTTTCGGCGCGGATGTCAACAACGCCCCGCGAATTTTCCGAAAAATCCGGGCGTCCGGAAAAATCAGGAAACCCCCGGCGCGAAAATTCGCGGGACGCCTTGCAATTCGCGCCCCGACGCGCTATACTGTGCGCAAGAGCCCGGACTTTCCAAAAGGAGGCGCGCATATGAACCGAAAACACTCGGACGGAGGCAAAAAGAAGCTGGGCGCGTGGCTGTCGGCGCTGGCCATGGCGTCGCTGATGGGCGCCTACGCGCTGTTTATACTGCTCATGCTATGGATAGAGCCGGACATGTTCCTGACGGGCATATGGGTCTGCCTGCTGATTCCGCTGGCGGTGATTGTAGGCGTGATAATCGCGCTGTGGCAGAGGCTCAACGAAATCGACGGCGGCGAGGAGGACGAAGCCGCCAAGTATTGAGGACGGGGGGATTTTATGCCGGAGATTGCAAGGTTTTACGGCATTGTCATCAAGATGTATTTCAGGGACGGCGAACACGAACCCAGCCATATCCACGCCATTTACGGAGACTGCATGGGGGCTTTCAATATCAAAACAGGGAAGATGATGGAGGGGGACTTGCCCCGAAAAGGTCAGCAACTTGTCCGGGAATGGCTTTCCCTTCATCAGTCCGAACTTCAGGAGATGTGGGACAGCCGGAATATCCGGAAATTGCCCCCGCTGTGAAAGGAGCGGGGAATGATAGTCAGAATCCGCGAATTGAAGGCGGCGCCGAATTACCGCCTGTCCGTGCTGTTCGACGACGGCAAGCGGGTCTTGTACGACGTGGCGGAGGATATAAGGGAAATCCCCTCTTACGGGCTTTTGGAGGATGTGCCGGGGCTGTTCCAACAAGCGCAGTTAGACCAAAGCCGCACCTGCGTTTACTGGAACGAGGAAATAGACCTCCCCGCCGATTGGATTTACGAGCACGGCGCGGAAATCGCGCCGGATACGGAAGGAGACGACAAAAATGCTGTTGCTGAACATTGACTACGTGCCGGGGCGGGAAATCGCCGAGGCGCTGGGAATCGTGAAGGGCACGACCGTGCAGAGCAAGAATTTCGGGCGCGACTTCATGGCGGGCATGAAAACGCTGGTCGGCGGGGAAATCGTCGGCTATACGGAAATGCTCACGGAGGCGCGGCAAATCGCCACGAAACGCATGGTTGACGAGGCCGCCGCCCTCGGCGCCGACGCCGTAATCAACGTCCGTTTCGGCTCGTCGTCCATCATGCAGGGCGCGGCGGAAGTCGTCGCCTACGGCACGGCGGTCAGGCTGTCCTGAGCGCACGGCGGAAACCGCTCCGGCAGAACCCGCCGGGGCGGTTTCCCGTCGCGCAAGGGGATTTCCGCGCCGGAAAACGCCGCGATTTTGTCAAAAAACGCGTTCGTCCCCTTGCCAATTCCCCGCGACTGTGATACACTGTTTCGCGGCGACATGACACACAAGGGAGGGTTGCGCCGTGGAACGCATCAGCAAGGAGAATTACTATCTGGACATCGCCGAAACCGTGCTGGAACGGGCTACCTGCCTGCGCCGCGTCTACGGCGCGATTATCGTCAAGAACGACGAGATTATTTCCACGGGCTACAACGGCGCCCCCCGCGGGCGCGCCAACTGTTCCACGCTCGGCTACTGCCCCCGCGAGGCTATGCGCATTCCGCGTGGGGAGCGTTACGAGCTCTGCCGGAGCGTGCACGCGGAGGCCAACGCGATTATCTCTGCCAGCCGCCGCGACATGGTAGGCGGGACGCTGTACTTGGTGGGGCGCGACGCCCGCACAGGGGAATTGCTCTCCGACGCCACTTCCTGCATGATGTGCCGCCGACTGGTCATCAACGCCGGGTTGAAAACGGTAATTATCCGGAAAACGGAAAGCGCATTTGCCGCCGTCCCGGTGTCGGAGTGGGTGGAGGAGGACGACTTCCTTCCCGCGCCGGAGGCGTGAGCGCGGGGAAAATCGGCATGGGGGCGGAAACGCACGGGCGAACGGAGGCGGCGCATAGCATGGAACAGGATTTTAAAACGGGATTGCTGACGTTCTACCATATCCACCACTACGGCGCCGCGCTGCAGGCCGCCGCTACGAAACTGTCCGTGGAGGCGCTCGGCGCCCCCTGCGACATCATCCGTTATTACGTCAACCAGAACAACGCGCTTTTCCGCCGCCCGGACAGCCTCGGCGCCCTCGCCGCCGACGTTCATACCTTACGCCATTACCCTGCCCTCAAGCGCCGTTACGAACGCTTCAACGCCTTTGAAAAGGGCGTCCTCGGCGTCCTCGAAAAACCGTATGGGAGTTTCGACGAACTGCGGAAAGCCAATCTGCCCTACCAACTCCTGATTTCCGGAAGCGACCAGATTTGGAACCCGCTGATTTTCCCCGACCGCCGCTTTGACCCCGCCTTTTTCGGGCAGTTTTCCTACGCTCGGAAAATCGCCTACGCGCCTTCCTTCGGATTGCCCCGCCTGCCCGACGGCATGGAAGAGGAATTGAAACGCTATTTGGAATCCTACTCCCATCTGTCCGTGCGGGAGCCGTCCGGCGCGGACATCCTGCGCGGCGCAACCGGAAAAGACGTTCCCGTCGTGCTCGACCCCGTGCTTTTGCGCACGGCGGCGCAATGGGCGCAGGACGCCGCGCCGCCGTCGGCGTCCCCCAACGGCCCCTATATCCTCTGTTACTTCATCCACCCGCCCGCGCTCCTGTCGCCGTATGTCCGGCTGGCGTCCGATTTTCTCAAGTTCCCCGTCGTACAGCTATGCGGGACGCGCCGCAAGGCCGCCCCCTACGCGCACTGCGTCCTCGACGCCGGGCCGGCGGAGTTCGTGCGCCTCTTTCACGACGCCGCTTTTGTCCTCACCAACTCTTTCCATGGCACGGCGTTTTCCGTCCTGTTCCAGAAGCCCTTCCTGACCGCCGTCGCGCCGTCGGAGCAGAGCGACCCCGAAAGCGCCCGGAGCTATCAACTGTTGCGCCGCCTCGGTCTGACGCGGCGTATCGTCGGGCTTGGGCAGACCGACGCCCTCGACGCCCCCATTGACTGGCAGGACGCCTCGGAAATCCTGCACGACGAGAGGGAAAAGTCGCTGTCGTACCTGCGGCAAGCCGTTTTCCCGTCGGAACGCCCGCAAACCGTCCGGGACGAAATCTTTGTCCCCGCTTCGAGTATGCGCCCCCTGCGCCGCGCCAAGGCGCAAACCGACCCGTCCAAACTGCCCCTGCCCGAATTGGCGTCGCACGAGCGTTGCACGGGCTGCACGGCCTGCGCGAGCGGCTGCCCGCACGGCGCCATTGCGATGGAGCGCGACGCGGAAGGCTTCCGGTTCCCGCGCATTGACTCGGCGCGTTGCGTCCGTTGCGGACATTGCGCGGCGGTCTGCCCCGCGCTTCATCCCATGGAGCCGCGACCCGCGCCCGCCGTGTTTGCGGCGTGGAGCCGCGACCCCGTGGTGCGGCGCGATTCCTCATCGGGCGGCGCGTTCTCCGCGCTGGCGGAATACGTTCTCGAACGCGGCGGCGTCGTGTTCAGCGCCGCCATGGACGGGAAACAACGCGTCCGGCATACGGTCTGCCTGCGCAAAGAGGAGCTTTGGCGTCTGCGCGGGTCAAAGTACGTGCAAAGCGACCTCGGCGAGACGTTCAAGGCGGTGCGGCAAGTCCTGAAAAAACGCCTTGTCCTGTTCTCCGGGACGCCCTGCCAAGTCGACGGGCTTTACCGTTTCCTCGGAAACCGTCCCGAAAATTTGATTGCCTGCGATATAGTCTGACACGGCGTGCCGTCGCCGGGGGTCTGGGAGGATATGGTGAAATCCATGCGGCAAGAGAAAGGGCTTGACCTCCGCGCCGTGCGCTTCCGGAACAAGGTCGCCGGGTGGGAACATCCGCACTTTACGGCGGTTTACGAAAACGGGCTTGTGCACTCGCGCCCGCTCTACGAGACCGAATACGGCAGAGCCTTCGGACGCGCCCTCTTCCTGCGCCGGAGCTGTTACCACTGCCCCTACGCGAGTTTGAGCCGTCCGGGAGACTTCACGCTCGGCGATTTCTGGGGTTACGACGACTACCCGGAAGAAACCGACAGGGGAATCAGCCTGTTAATGGTGAACACCCTGCGCGGCGCCTACGTCTTTGACCAGTTGCCGCTTGTCTGCAAGCCCGCGACGGTCGAACAGGCGGTAAAAGGGAACCCGCGCCTGTCAAGCCCCACGCCCCCGCAACCCCTGCGCAACGCGTTCTTTGCCGCCTACGAGCTGGAGCCGTTCGAGGACGTGCGCAAACGCTTTCTTGCGTTGCCTCCGGCGCCGTTGCGCTTCCTGCGCAAAGCCGTGCCGCCGCCGCTGGAAAACGCCCTCCGCCGCCTCCTGCGCCGTCCCCCGCGATAACACGCGATACCGTCCGCCTTACGGACAATTATTAGGAGTTTACGCTATGCGAAAACATATGACACGCGGAATCTGCGCCTTGCTGGCGGCCTGCGCCATGCTCTGCGCGGTTCCGTCCGCCCGCGCCCTGCGCTTCAAGGACGTGCCCGGCAACCACTGGGCCGCCGCCGACATCGCGCTTTGCGCCGAACGCGGCTTCCTCAACGGCATTACGCCGACGGAGTTCGGACTTGGGTTGCCTTTGAGCCGCGCCGCCTTCGTCGTCATCCTCGGACGCCTCTTCCAATGGGGCGGCGCCGACCCCGCCGATTTGCCCTATCAGGACATCAGCCCGTCGGCGTGGTACGCCCCCGCCCTCGCCGCCGCCTATCGGGAGGGCGTCGTGACCAACCAAAGCAAGCTCTTCCGCCCGGACGAGCCCGTCACGCGGGGAGAGTTCGCCGCCGCCCTGATTCGCGCCCTCGGCTACCAGTCCCTCGCCGGGATTACGGAGCCCTCGCCGTTCGACGACGTGACCGCCAACGCCGGATACGTCGCCGTCGCCCACGACATGGGGCTTGTCAACGGCAACAAGGGGAAGTTCCTCCCCGACAACGCTACCACCCGCGAACAGGCCGCCGCGATTCTCGCCCGCCTCTACCGCAAATTAGACGCCAAGCCGCGCAAAATCGGCGTGATTTCCCACGCCGCCGGGCTTTGGAACGCCCCCGGCATGTCCGCCGTCGCCGTCCGCGCCGGAACCCTTACCGGATTGCAGGAAAACCCTATCAGTTATCAGGCGGACGGGCACAATATTGAGCTTATGCGGGAAATCGTCGCCGACTACGGCGCGCAAACGTTGCTGTGCCTGTCGGGGGGCGCCCTGAACTGGAACGCCCTCAACGCAATCGCCGACGCGGTGCGCGGCGGCAATTACGACGGGTTGCTACTCGAATTGACGGGCAACGCGCTGGAAGCCGCCCGCGTGCAGTCCTTAAAGGGGCTGTTGCGGGACAAGGCCTTGCACTTGGTCGTCCCCGCCCCCGCGCAGACCGACGACGATTACCCCTACGCCCTGCTCTCTCGCTTCGCCGACAGCCTTACTATCCGCATCCTTGGGCAGTCGCGCCTCGTCAACGACTTCCCCACCGACCCCGTGGAGCCGCTGGAGGAAGTCTACGACGCCCTGCGGGCGCTCTTCCGCGCCTCAAACCCGGTCGCGGACGCCTCGAAATGCGCCCTGCTGGTGAGCGCGTCGGGGAGCGCGTGGACGGGCGCGGTCAATACGGGGCTGGTCAGCGCCGCCGACATCGAGCAAATGTTGCAGTACGGCGGCGTGCAGTCGCACTACTCCGAGCGCTACGCCTGCGCGTACCTGCGCCGCCCCGCCGTTGACGAACACCCGGAGGAAGTCGTGTGGTACCTCGACGCCCGCTCCGTGGCGGCGCGGACGCGGCTGGCGAAACTCTTCGGCGTCGGCGGGATTGTGATTTCCGGCGCCGACGGCTTGACCGAATCCCTCGCGCAAGCGTTCTAAACCCGTAAAAAATCCTGACAAGCCCGGCTTGTCAGGATTTTTTCGTTTTTGGGGAAAGCTATTTCTTTTTATGGAGCAGTTCGCGGCGGATGTACTCAAAAGCCGCGTCCTCGCCCTCGTCGCGGAGCTTCAAGAGAAGCAATTCTATCAAGTCCGACGTGGCGGGGTGCATGAGGAGCCGCCTCTGCTTGCCGCGCAGGAAAAACTCGTAGGGGTCGCCGTCCTTGTAGGCCGCGCCGCGATAGACGCGGCTCGCCGCCACGCGGTCGCAGAACATCTCCGCGACGTAGCGCGGCGGCATTTCCACGCCTTGTATCCCCTGACCGTCAAGCCCGTAATCCGTCCAATACTCGAAATGGTGCTTGTTTCGCCCCTTGTGGTGGAGCCAAGCGGCGCTGTAGCCGTATTCGCGGCGCTGGGCGTCGTTGGGGCTCCGGTCGCCCTGAAAGTAGCGGGCGCCGGCTAAAAACTCCGCCGGGGAGTATTTGGAGAGGTCGTGCGTTAGCCCCTGCCAGTAGAGCCCCAAACGGAAACAGTAGCGCCGGACAAGTTTCCGGTGCCGTCGGACGGTTTTCCAGTGCGCGAGAATACGGAGCACAAGCGACACTTCCTCTCATAAGACGCATACGGGGGCGCGAAACGGGGCAAGCTGTGCCGGGGGCGGTAGCATGGAGGGCGGAATCTACGGTTGCGGGGCGCGGTGGGAAGCGTGGCTTCCGCCGGGGATACGGCGCTTCCGGGCGCGGCGGGAACTGTGGTCGCGGCGCTGGGATATTGTCGCCCTGACCCCGGAGGGGCGCCGCGCCCTGTCCCGTTCGCACAGGACGCTGTGCTGTCGCCTGCTGTTGCTTCCGGGGGAGTGCGCGGCGGAACCGCTTCCGCGCCTGCGGATTTGCCGCGCCGTGTCCTACGGGCTCTCCCCCCGCGACAGCCTGACGTTTTCCAGTCTGGAACAGCCCGCGCTCTGCGTGCAACGCGCCTTGACGCGCCCGGACGGCGTGACGATAGAGCCGCAGGAAATCCCGCTTCCCGAACTCCCGCCGCCCGTCGAACGCTTCCTGCCGTTCTTGGGGCTGTGGCTCCTGTGCGGGCGCGGCTGAAGGGCGGCGCGGGGGCTGTCAATGGGTTTCGGGCTGGGGGTAGTCCACGCCGAAGGTATCCACGCGGATGCTCTGGATGCGCTGGTCTTTTTTCGGCTTGTCGTTGGTCATGTTGCGCGGGACGCGGGAAATGCTGATTGCGGCGTCCGCGCCTTGGATGACCTGCCCGAAGGCGGCGTACTGCCCGTCGAGGTGCTCGGCGGGGGCGACCATGATAAAGAACTGGCTCCCGGCGGAATTGGGGTCCATGGTGCGCGCCATGGACAAAACGCCCGTGGTATGCTTGATGTCGTTGCCCGCGAAGCCGTTGCCGGAGAACTCGCCGTCGATTTCATAGCCGGGGCCGCCCGTGCCCGTGCCTTTCGGACAGCCGCCTTGAATCATAAAGCCCGGTATGCAGCGGTGGAAAATCAGCCCGTCGTAAAATCCGGAGTTCGCCAGCGCGATAAAATTGTTGACGGTGTTGGGCGCCTTCCGCGGGTACAGCTCCGCCCGCATGACCTGCCCGTCCTCCATGGTGATGGTGGCGATAGGGTTTTTCTCGTCTGCCATGATTATTGCTCCTTTCCCGCTGTCAGCGGCTCCTCTCTTTCATATGGCGGTCTATTTCGCGCTCGGCGTCGCGCTTGGCGACGGTTGCGCGTTTGTCATAGTTTTTCTTGCCCCGGCAGAGCCCGACTTCCACTTTCACCCTCGCGTCCTTGAAGTAGACGCTCAGGGGAATAAGCGTGTAGCCGTCCTCGCGGACAAGCGCGTGCAGTTTGCGGATTTCCCGCTTGTGCATGAGAAGCCGCCTGTCCCGCACGGGGTCTTTGTTGAAGATGTTGCCCTTTTCATAGGGCGAAATGTGCATACCGTGAACGAACAGCTCCCCGTCCTTTACGGAGCAGTACGCGTCTTTGAGATTCAGCGTCCCGGCGCGTATGGACTTGACTTCCGTGCCCGAAAGCGAAATCCCCGCCTCGTAACGCTCTTCTATGAAGTAATCGTGGCGGGCTTTCCGGTTCTGCGCGGCCACTTTGATTCCCTTCTTTTCCGTGGCGTCCCCCTCCTTTCCGGAAAAGTATACCATACTTCCGCCCGCGTTGCAATCGCTTTTCCTGCGGATTCCGCCGCACGGCGTCCGAAAACGGCAAAACCTCTCTTCGGCGGACGGAGACGCCGCGCCGTCAAAAAGAACTTGCTTTGCGCGCAAAATCGGAGTATACTTACGGCTTGTTCAAGCAAAACAGACTGACAAGTCGGAAAGGAAGCCGCGCTGTGTATCAGGAAGCCGAAATTCTAAGCCGGGCGGGATTCGCCCTTGACAACGGGATACTCTCCGACCGCACGGGCGGGGAGAGCCTCGACGCGCCCCAAAAAATCGCCCTGCCGCCCGACGGCGTCCGCGAAAACGGACTGCCGCGAGAGATTTCCCGCCAAGCCGCCGCCGTCGTGCGCGACAGCTTCCGGGGTCTGCAAATCCGCGAATTTCCCCCGGAGACGCTCGAACGGTGGCAATATATTCTCCCCCACTTCCGCCCCCATATGGACGAGTACCTTTCCTCCCTGTTCTTGCGCGCCTGCCTGCCCGACGGCATGAGCCGCCGCCTGCAATTAGGCGAAACGTTCCTGACCTCCCGCGACGACGACCCGCAGGCGAAAGCGTTATGGCCCCGCGCCGCCGTGCTCGGAATCGGCGCGACCGTCAACGGCGGCGCCGCGCCCTTACTGCTCTTCGACGAGCACGAATCCTACGGCGCCGAGCGCGAAAACAGCTCCCTTGTCATCCTGATGAAGCGCTACCTCTTGGGCAAACAGCGCCCGCCGTTCCCCTTCTACCAGATGTTGAACGAGGTCAACTATATCGACATGTACGGCGGCGGGCACTCCAAAAACCTTGCCACGTATGTAAAATACCTCAACGCCCTGCCCCCGGAGTATTTCGGCGGCGACGAATACGCCCCGGCATGGAAATCCGCCATGGTCGACGCGTTCCTGACGGCGTTCTATTTGGGGTTGCGGGAGCCTTCGCAGGACTTCAAAGACCGCGCCAAATGGGAGCCCGCGCTCCGGAGTTCGCTGTCGGACTACGCGGAGCGCACGGCGTTGAAGGACGACCCCGAATTTCCCGCCGCCAAGAAAAAAATCACGCGCTACCTCACGACGATTTTCGCCCGCAGTCAGGCGCAGGGAGAACTCAAAATCACGATGACCGACAAGAGCGGCGCCCGCGTCGTGAAAGGCCGCGACACCGGACACGAAACCGATTTGAACCTGCTGGTTCCCTATCTGCCCTACCTCTGCTTCAAGGCGTGGGGGCGGAACGTCTCGCAACTGCTCCTGTTTTTCTTGTGGGAGAGCCGATTCCATCAGGAAATGACGTTTTCCCGGACGTTCGCGGCGCTGTGCGCGGCGATTCCGAAAGACTGCGCCTCCGGCACGATAGAAACGCCCGTCGGGACGGTGACAATCGCAACTTGCGAACGTCCGGTAGACAAGGACGGGACGCCGTTCAAGGTTTACGACTTGGCGTCCGGCGGCGGCATTGCCCCCGGCCCGCTCAACCGCTATCTGCGCACCCGCAACGCCGGATTCGGCTTGACCATCTTCCGCGACGCGTCCATACACTCTACGGTTATCACGCGGGGGGAGGCCGTGGACGCGGGGCTGTGGGAGCGCGTCTGCGAGGCGTTAGTGGCGCGGGAGGGCGCGACGGAGGACATGAGCGGCGCGGGCGGCGCGTGGCACATGACGCGCAACCCCAACGGCGGAATCGCGGCGTTCCTGCTCAACGGCAACCCCACGCACCGCTACGCGCCAGCCACGGCAATCACGGCGCAGTCGCTGGCGGAACTGGCGGAGGAATGCGCGTCCGCCGACGCATGAAATAAGCCGTCCGGGGACAGCCCCGGACGGCTTTCGTTATCAGTCCTTCGTGCCGCGCACCCAGCGCAAGCCCCAATGAAACGCCGCGTCCATCTGGCTGTGCCCCCGGAAAAACTTTACCACTTTCTCCACGCTCAAAGTCTCGTCATGGTCGTTTTCCAGCAACGCTATCGCGCACATGCCCAGATTCGAGCCGTATTCGTCCATGCGCACGATAATTTCCTGCCCGTCGGCGCACTTCACTGTGACCACGCCCGCCGCCTCTTTCCAGTTCGCCGCGCCGTCATAGATGAACGTGTAGACCAGAATCCGGCGGATGAGCGGAATTTTCGCGCCGTTGACGCGCAGATTTTCCCCGTTGAGAGCCGCGCCCGTGCGGTCGTCGCCGTCCAGCGCGACATAAGGGATGTCATTGTAACTCCCGAACGACTTGCCCAGCGCCTGCACGCAACCCTTTGTGCCGTCCTTCAGCTCGTACAGACAGCCCAAGTCCAAATCCACGGCGGCGGGCTTGAAGTTGAACAGCCCGCCCCGGTTCGTCGGCTGATTCCAATTCAGGTTGATGACGATTTCCCCTAAATTCTTGCCGCGCTTCTGCAAGCTGACCTTCTGCCCTTTGCGCAACTCCACCTTTTGCGGCGGCGGCTCCGGTTTGGGCTGGGGCTTGGGTTGCGGTTTGGGTTGCGGCGGCGTCGGCTTGGGCGCGGGTTTGGGTTGCGGTTGCGGCGCCGATGTCTCTTCTTCCCCGCCGTAGGCGCGGAGCAAATCGCCCAAGCCGCCGTTGAATCCGCGGGCAACCGCCGAAAACCGCCAGACGCCGTCCTTCCGGTAGATTTCCATGGAGATAATCGCCCGCTCGTTGAGGAAGTCGGCGCCCGTCAGGCGCATTTGCAAGGCGGCGTTTCCGTCCTGCCAAACGTCCAGCGTATGGGACCGGATGTTCCCCATAACGCCCTTGCGCCCGTCGATGGAGACCGTGAACACCAGTTTGTCTATGGACGCGGGCAAACTGGTCAGGGAGACCGCGAACACCGCGCCGTGCGCGCTCGGCTCGTAGCTGATTTCCCCGCCGGGGGAACGCGTCTGGTTGTAAAAGACCATATAGCGGTCGTCGGAAAGCTGTCCGTCCTTGTCCACGCCGAAACAGCAGTAGTCGTACACGTCGCCGCCCGCCGTCGCCATGGACACTGCGATTTCCCTGCCTACGTTCACATACTGGTCAAGTTTTCCCCTCATGCCTCTTTTTATTTCCATAAGCCCTCCCCCCGTTACAGAAACAGGGCGGGGAAGGTTCCCCGCCCTCCGAAAATCAGGCGTTACATCAACCGCGGCTCTGGGCGTTCTGCATGGGCAACATGCCTTGCAACCACTGCCGGAAGCCCTCCGGTTTGCGCGTCTGGATGAGCACGACGCCCGGCCCCGTGAAGCGGCACACCAACGCCTCCCCGGAGACAATGCTGGAAATCCAGCCGCCGGACGCCTTTTCAATGCGGTAGTCCATATAGTCCGGCCACGCGACAAGGTGCCCGTTGTCAATGACGACTTCCTCGCCGGGCTCAAGGTTGATGGCGTGGATTGCGCCGAAACTGCTCAAAAAGACTGTCCCGCGCCCGGACACGTCCAGCACGAACAAGCCTTCCCGCGAAAAGAAGCCTTTCAGCAGGTTCTGCATAGCCGTATCGACGTTAATGCCCGGCGTCGCCGCCAGAAAGCCGTCCTTCTGCACGCGCAGATGGTAGCTTCCGTCAAGCTCAACGTCCATAATGCCGCCCAGCGACGAGTGCCCCAGCAGGAGCTTGCCCGCCCCGCGCTTTGCGCTGATGGTCTGGAAGAAGAACTTTTCCCCCGCGAGGAATTTCCGCGCCAGCCCGCCCAAGATGTTGCCGTCCATGGAGCCTTCTATATCCAGCGTCCCGGACATGGCAATCATGGCGTCAGATTCCGCCTTTACGGACTCGCCCCGCTCCAGTTCGCAACGCACCACGGGAAAAGACTCGCCGTGAAGGATTTCGTATTTCATTAAACGTTCACCCCGTAATTCAAGCCGAGGGCGCGCAAACCGCCCTGAAAGCCGTTTCCGATAGCGTTGAACTTCCACTCGCCCCGGTTGCGGTAGAGCTCGCCCACGACAAGCGCAGTCTCAATGGAATAATCCTCGCCCAAGTCATAGCGGACAAGTTCTTTGTGGTTCGTCTCGTCCATGACGCGGATATAAGCGTTGCTGACCTGCCCGAAGTTCTGCTTGCGCTTCTCCGCCTCGTAAATCGTTACCGTAAAGTCGATTTTGTCAATGTTCGCGGGCACTTTGCCGAGGTCAACCTTAATCTGCTCGTCGTCGCCCTCGCCCGCTCCGGTGCGGTTGTCGCCCATGTGCTCCACGCTCCCGGAGGGGTGCTTCAGGTTGCCGTAAAAGACAAAATCGGCGTCTCCGGTCACCCTTCCCGCGGCGTCCAGCAGGAACACGGACGAATCCAAGTCGAAGTCAAAGCCGCCGTCGTACTTGTTCACGTCCCAGCCCAAGCCGATTAACAGCTTGCTCAGTCCAGGGTTGTTTTTCGTCAAGTCCACTTTCTGCCCCTTGGACAAATTGACCGCCATTTGCAAAACCTCCTACTTATGAATACGGGAATCCCGCGCCGCCGTGCGCGGGAACCTCCCGGAACGCTCACACGTTGACGCCGTAATCCAAGCCCAGCGCACGGAGCCCGCCCTTGTAGCCGCTCCCGATGGCGTTGAACTTCCACTCGCCCGCATGGCGGTAGATTTCCCCGACGACGACCGCCGTCTCGACGGAAAAATCCTCGCCCAAGTCGTAGCGGATGAGCTCGCGCCCGTTCGCCTCGTCCAGCACGTGAATATAGGCGTTGGCGACCTGCCCGAAGTTCTGCCCGCGCTCGTCCGCCTCGTAGATTGTCACCGTGAAGTCGATTTTCTGGATTTCGGCGGGGACTTTGGCAAGGTCAATCATAATCTGCTCGTCGTCGCCCTCGCCCTCTCCGGTGCGGTTGTCGCCCATGTGCTCGACGCTCCCGGAGGGGTGCTTGAGGTTGTTGTAGAATACAAAATCGGAATCGCTGGTCACTTTGCCGTTGGCGCCCAGCAGGAACGCGGCGGCGTCAAGGTCGAAGTCGTAGCCGCCGTCGTACTTGTTGGTATCCCAGCCCAAGCCCACAAGAATCTTGCTCAGTCCGGGGTTGCCCTTTGTCAAGTCCACTTTCTGACCCTTGGACAAACTTACCGCCATAATAAGACCTCCTAATATTTATTTTATTTTATGCGCGTTTCCCCATGACAAGTTTCCGCAACATGTCGATGGGAATCACAAGGAAGGAGAGGAAGGCGCAGAGCGCCCATGCCCCGGCGGACAGCGGCTCCACGCTCAACGCCGCGCCCCCGAACGTGACGAACACGAATTGCAGGGCGAAAATGCTTCCCATGACCAGCAGGAAATTCCGGTTGCGCCCGATTTCATAGAACGGGTTGAGGTGTTCCGTCCGGGCGTTGAAGCCGTTGAACGTAATGGACATCATGAACGTTGCGAAAAGCGCGGATTTCAGATAGGTTACGTCAACATTGCCGAACAGGTTGCGGATTGGCGGAAGGAACAGAATCGACAGGCAGATGAACGTGATATAGAACGCCGCGATAAGAATCTGAATGAACATATTCCGGCTTACAATGCTGGCCGAACGCGGCACGGGCTGTTCGCGCATATATTCCTGTTGCGCGGGTTCGCTTCCGAACGCAATCGCCGCGAGCGTGTCCATGGCGAGGTTGATTAAAAGCAACTGAATGACGGTCATCACGACGTTTTCGCCCAGCAGGGGCCCGATAAAGCACGTGAGCACGGCGGCGACGTTCACCGTCAACTGGAAAATCAAAAACTTGCGAATGCTCTTGAACATTGTGCGCCCGTAAAGAATCGCCTTTTCAATGGAGGAAAAGTTGTCGTCTAAAATCGTGATGTCCCCGGCTTCCTTGGCGACTTCCGTGCCGCTTCCCATGGCAAAGCCCACGTCGGCCTTTTTGAGCGCGGGGGAATCGTTCACGCCGTCGCCCGTCATGCCCACCACGCGGTTGAGCTCCTGCGCCACGCGCACAAGGCGGCTTTTGTCGGCGGGGAGCGCCCGCGACACCACGCGCAAGCGCGGCAACAGTTCCTTTAACTCGTCGTCGGTTTTCGCGGCGACTTCCGCCGAAGTCAGGGCAACGTCGTCGGGCGACGACACAAGCCCGGATTCCTTGGCAATCGCAACGGCGGTTTCCTTGCGGTCGCCCGTAATCATGACGACCTGAATGCCCGCGTTGCGCACTTCCTGAATCGCGCTGACAGCCTCCTTGCGCACGTTGTCGCGGATACTCAGCAGACAGACAAGCGTCAACTCGCCCTCGTCGCTGTCGCCGGGCTTCCGCGCCACGGCCAGCAGACGCATGGAGCGCGCCGACTGCGCGTCAAGGTAATCTTGCATGAGTTTCTGGTTCGGCAA
The DNA here is from genome assembly GCA_017527365.1 of Oscillibacter sp. Lineage (GTDB taxonomy): Bacteria > Bacillota > Clostridia > Oscillospirales > Oscillospiraceae > Oscillibacter. The sequence goes on along the minus strand of JAFXQD010000033.1, from coordinate 2,159 downwards.
CGGCTTTTCGTTCCCGTCGGCGTCGAGATAATGCGCGCAACGCACAAGCAGGCGTTCCGGGGCGCCCTTGATATAGGTGAAGTCGGCGCCGCCGCGGGAGACCGTCACGCTGGAAGATTTCTTGTTGGAATCGAAGGCGCGGAAGGCTTTGGCGGTGCTTTTGAGCGCCGGAATATTGTCCGTTAAATTCGCGTCGAGCAGGTAGCCCATGACGGCGCGGTCTGTGCTGTTGCCGCCGATGATGTTTCCGTCGCTCACGGCGGCGCTGTTGTTGACGCCCAAGCCAATCGACAGCTCTTCCGCGAACGCCGCCGACGTGTCGGCGATTTTGGCGAAGGTCTTGCCGTCGCCCGTCGCCAGTTCCGTCACCGACAGCCGCCCCTCCGTGATGGTGCCCGTCTTGTCGGAGTAGAGCAGGCTTAAACTTCCGGCGGTCTCAAGGCCGTTGATTTTGCGCACAAGCACGTTGTCTTTCGCCATGCGCAGGCTCTGGAACGACAGCAGAATGGAGGTCAGCATGGGCAGGCCTTCCGGGACGGCGCAGACGATGATAGTCACGGCGACGGTCACGGCGTCGAGAATCAGCCGCACCCAGCCGTAGAAATTGTCGGGGATATTGCCGCCCAAGAGCGATTTCGCCAGTATGCCCGCGACAATCGCCGAGGCGCCGATATAGCCGAAACGCGAAATCTTGTTGGCGAGGTCGTGCAATTTGACTTGCAGGGGCGTTTCGCGGGTGTCCTCCTGTACCTCCAACGCCAGTTCGCCGAAAAGCGTCTTGTCGCCGACAACCTTGACTTTCAGGTACGCCTCCCCGCCGCAGACGACCGTGCCGCGATAGGCGTAGTAGCGGTTCAACAAGTCTTTCGTATTATACGTTTCGCCGTCGGGCATGGCGGTCTTTTCGGCTTCCTCCGTCTCGCCGTTGAGCGCGGCTTGGTCTACCATCACCGTGCCTTCTACAATTTCGCCGTCGGCGGCGATTTTGTCCCCGGCTTGCAAGTAAACGATGTCGCCCGTCACGACTTCCCCGACCGGGATTTCCTGCAACTTGCCGTCGCGCACGACTTTGGCGATTTCCTTCGCCTCTTCCTCGGCTTTCAGCGCCGACGCCTTGCCCTCCTGCCGGCTTTCGCTCACAGACGAAACCCCGTTTGCAATCATAATGGCAATCAGGATTCCGACGGGCTCGAACCACTCCGCCTGCTTCAACAGGAACAAAATGACCTGCACGACCATCGCCACAAGCAGAATCATAATCATGGGGTCTTTGAAGCCCTCCAGAATCTTCTTCCAGAGCGGGTCGGGCGGGATTTGCGTCAGGACGTTGGAGCCGTATTGTTTTCGGCTCTCCTCGACTTCCCGCGCCGTCAAGCCGATAAATTTCATATGAACAGTCCTTTCGTATCGGAAGTTTGTTTCCGGGGCTCTCCGGAAATTTGCCGCTATAAACCATTATACAGTCCTTTTCAGTTTACCACGCCCTTCCGCAAATGTCAAATAGTTTCGCTGTCGGGCGCGGGATTTTATGCAAGGGCAGTCAAAAAATGGAAACCTTTTCCTGTCCGTGTCAAACGCCCCCGGCGCGGCATAGAATGCGTGGGCGCGTTGCGCGTCCGAAACAGGAGCGTTGCGCGTCCTGAAACGTTTATTTTGGGAGGCGTATTATGAATCAGTCGAACTGCGACGGGGAAGATTTCCGCCGCTGCCGCGCCAATCATATTTGCGACGACTGTTGCTGTTGCATACCGGGGCCGCCCGGTCCGCGAGGCCCGCGAGGCGAACCGGGCCCTATGGGACCCATGGGGCCGCGAGGCCCGCAGGGATACCCCGGCCTGACAGGTTCCGTCGGCCCGTCGGGACCTATGGGGCCCGTCGGTCCGCAGGGCGAACAAGGTCCGCAAGGCGAGCCGGGTCCCGCAGGTCCGACGGGTCCGCAGGGTGAACAAGGCCCGATAGGTTCCGCAGGACCGCAGGGACCGCAAGGCGAGCCGGGTCCCGCAGGACCGCAAGGAGCGACAGGCCCCACGGGCCCACAGGGCGAACAAGGTCCGCAGGGCGAACCGGGTCCCGCAGGTCCACAAGGTCCGCAAGGCGAACAGGGTCCTCAAGGTGAGCAGGGCTCGCAAGGCGAACCGGGACCGCAAGGTGAACAAGGT
>JAFXQD010000032.1 GCA_017527365.1 Oscillibacter sp. | reverse complement strand
TCCTCCTCCGCCGCCGGTGTTGGAGTTAGAGTTGGAGTTCTGTTGCCAGCGGGCGACGACGGTCTCGGCTTTGGTAAAGACCGTGTTCAAATCTACCGCCTTGTCGTTGAGGTACCATCCGACAAAGGTAAACCCGGCGAGGACGGGCGCGGGCAGGGAATCGAGTTTGCCGCCCGCCTTGACCGCCTTGCTTGTCGGCGTCACCGTGGCGCCCGACACCGCAACCCCGGCGGTCGTGACGCCGTTCGGGTTGAGCGTGACGGTCACGGATTCTGCGGTCAGCTCCACGTCGCTGAAATACTGTTGCGTCCAGCTTGCGACGCGGTTCGACGCGGTTCCTCCGTAGGAAACCGGCTCGTAATAGGTCACGCCGTTATGCGTATGCTTGGCGAAAGCGGCGTCGCAGTCGGCGGGCACGTTGAGGCTGATTGTGATGGGCGCGCTTAATTCGCTCAATACCTCTTTATAAAGCGTCGTTTCCTCGCCGCCGCTCTTCCGGATGACTTCGTATGTCGGCGTGACGGAGACGATAAACGGGCTATAGCTCTTGAGTTCCAGTTCCACGCTGGTTACGACTTCCGTTTCCGTGCCCGTCGCGGGGTTGGAAACGTCCTCCTTGACCTTCGCCACGGAAAGCGCGGCGTTCTTGACCGCGGCTTGGTCGGCGGCGGACTTCACTCCGCTTGCGCCGTATGCCAAAGTATCCAGCGGCGTATTGGCAACCGCCGGGTCTTTCCGGACGGGAACTTCCTGATAGACGACATCCGCGCCGCCCGTAACCGTGAGCTCGGCGGAACGCGTCGCGCCTTGATAAATCGCCGTGACCGCGTAGGAGCCGCTGACGGCTGTCGCCGCAATCGTAATAACGCCGTCGCCCGCGACGGACACGCCGTTTTCGGCGGGCGTTACGCTCCACGCGACGCCGCTTGTCAAGGCGGTTCCGTTAGAGCTCAAAGCCGTGGCGGCGGACGAGGCCGCGCCGGAGCCGTCAAGCGTAACTTGGGCGGGGGTCAGGGCGACGGAGGAAAGCGCGGGAGGCAGGCTGTTTGTGACCGTCAGGGAGGCGGAATGGCTTTCCGCGCCGCGAGAAGCGGTAACAACATACGTTCCACCCGCCGCCGTGGGCGCAACCGTAACCACGCCGCTGAGGGAATCCACGCTCACGCCTTCGCCCGCGGGCGACACGCTCCAGATAAGGCCGCCCGTCACGGCAACGTTATCGGACGTTGTAGCGGCAGCCCGCGCCGTCTGCGCCGCCGTGCCGTTGACCGTAATCGCCGCCGGGGTCACCGTCACCGCGTACTGAGCCGGGGCGGGAGGCTCGGAGCTGTCGACGACATGCAAAACCGCGCTCTTGCTTTCCGTCCCATGCGCGGCTGTAATCGCGTAGTCTCCGGGCTTGGCGTCGGCGGCGACGCTCACGGCGCCCGTGGCGGAATTGACGCTCACGCCGCCGTCCGTCGGCGACACGCTCCACACGACGCCCGCCGTCATGGGTTTGCCGTCGCTTCCGGTCGCGCTCGCGGTCGCGGTCTTGGCCGCGCCGTCAAGCGTGACAGAGGACGGAGCAACCGTCACGGCGTCCAGCGTGACAACGGGGTCGGGGGGCGTACTGCTACTATTCACGCGCAAAGTCGCGCTTTCGCTCGCGCCGGAGTAACGCGCCGTGATAAGGTAATCCCCCGCGACTGCCGAGGCGGTAATTGCAATCACGCCGTTGTCGCTAATGCTTACGCCCCTGTCGGCGGGCGCGAGGCTCCACGCGACGCCTTCCGTAATGACGCCGTTTCGGGAATCCATGGCGGAGGCGGTGGACTGCGCCGGGGACGAGCCGTCAAGCGTGACCGTCGCCGGGCTTAACCTGACGTATGCAAGGACAGTCGGGGTCTCGTTGCGAACCGTCAGCGCGGCGGTTCTGGTAACGCCGTCCTTGACGCCCGTCACGGTATACTCTCCGGACAGCGCGTCTTTGAACGCGTTGACGGCGCCCGTCGCCGAGTCAATGCTTACGCCGCCGTTCTTGGGGCTGATAGACCACGTCACGCCGTTGAGCGCCTGTCCGTTGGAATCGTAGGCGGCGGCTTGCGCGCTCGCGTCGGCGGTTCCGTTGACGGTAAGCGCAGTCGGTTGGACGGCGATATGGTCGAGCGCCGAAACGGGCTCCTGAGCGGTTTTGACAAGCAGGGACGTGGACGCGGCGTTCCCCTCGACCAAGGCGACGGTCTTGTCCGGGGTGGCGACAATCAGATAATTTTGGGGGGAAGCATTGGAGGAAATCGTAAGGTTGCCCGTGCTGTCAACCATTACGCCGCTGTTGGCGGGTTGCACAGACCAAAGGAGGCCTTGCGTGATGGGCGCGCCGTCGCTGTCCAGCGCCGTGGCGACGGAAATCGCCGTGCTGTTTTCGCTGACGGTGACGGTCGCGGGATTCAAAACCACGGCGGCCAGCGTCTTGGCGTTGGAGCCCCTGCGCTGAATCAGGAAGGGCGCGGAGACGGACGCCTGATTTCCGTACCGGGCGGTAGCGGTAAATTCTCCGCTGGCGGCGCCTGTGCTAATGGTAATCTGTCCCGTGGCGGAGTTAATGCTAACGCCCGCCTTGTCCGAATAGGAAGCCAGCTCGTCCCACACGACGCCGCCGAACGCGTCGCCGTACTGGTCAAGCGCGGTCGCCGCGACAGTCACCGTGTCGCCGTCGGTGTACTCCACGGTAAACTTTTTGCCGTCCGCGTCCGGGGAGTCCTTGCCGTCAAACTGCACCTTGCTGAGAATCGGCTCGGCGCGTAGGACGAGAATACCGACCGGAACGGCGCTGATGACGCCGGAAGAACCCGCGCAAGAGGCGGTTACCGTCATGGGCTTGTAACTGGCAATAGAGCTCTTGACTTCGTTGTAAACTTCGACAACGCCGTCTTTAATGCTAATGCCGGGCACCTGCGCCCCCGAACTATCCGCGATGTTCCACGCGATAACCTGTCCGGGCATATCGGCGCCGAACTGGTCTTTCACAGAGGCGCTATAAGTGACTGTGTTGGGCGCTTTTCCGTCGCCGGGGATATAAACGCTGGGCTGTCCGCCCGAAATCACCAGACTGGACGGCGCGGGCGTCCCGTGGGAGACGACAATAGTTTTGGGCTCCACGTTCACGGTCGCCGGGTTGCCGTCCCGCGTGGCGTACACGTTATAGTTGCCGGGCGTGGCCGTGCGGTACACGGTAATAGTCGTGGCTTCGCCCGCAACGGGATTCGCGGTCACGCCGTTGCCGGAGCCCACCGCGCTAACCGACCATACGGCGGAAATGGGGTCTTCGTACTGGTTCCACGCCTGAGCCGTCACGTCGCTTACGTCCTGCGTCCCGTCCACGTCAATCCGGAGGGGCGACGAGGCGTCGCCGTTCCGCGAAAGCGTGATATACTTCAGGTACGGCGCGGCGCGTTTCACGCGGATTCTCGCGGTTCCGTAAACCTCGTTCTCCGTGCCGACAGTCCCGCTGACCGTGGCTTTGACCGTAAACATCTGTCCGAGCGTGTCGGGAACCACATCCTTGGCGGAGTGGCTTACTTTGAGGACGCCGTCCGTGATTCTAAAGGGGGCGGTTTCGTCGTTCGCGTCGTCGGAGGAGACTTTGCTGACGCCGGAAGCGTCGAACAGTTCCCACGTCACTTCCGCGCCGGGCATGACGTTGCCGTACTGGTTGAGCACAAGCGCCTTGAAGGCCGCGGAGAGGTTCGCCGCCTCGTCTACGCCGGGGATTTCAATTTCGTTCTGCCCCTCGGAAACCGTCAGGCTGGCGGCTTCCTCGTTCTGCTGGGAGACCGTCATAGAGGCGGCGTAAGACCGGGCGGTTTCGCTCTGCGTCGCCTCGATACTGTACGTGCCGTCTTTTGCCGTTCCGACGACGACAACGGAAATCTGGGAAGAAGCGGCGTTCGCGGGAGCGGTGACGCCGTTGCTCGGCTGTTCCACTCTGGTGCCGTCGGCGCGGACTGTCCACACTTTCCACGAGAACTCGCCCGCCATGGGCTCCTCGTACTGGTCCTGCGCGACGGCCTGCAAGAATTGCGGGGTTTCGCCGTCAACGGTAAGGGAAATCGGAATCCCTCCGGTAACGGAAACGTGCTCTTCGTCCAGAGAAAGCGCGACCTGCGTAAAGACGGACGCGGAGCGGCGGACAATGATAATCGCGGAAGCCGATTTCTTGTCGCTATCCCGCGTGGCCGTCACGAGCAGTTCTTTGCCGCGCAGGCCGGAAGCGGCGGGAATCCATTTCTTCGCGTCGCCCTTCACTTGCACCGTCAAGGCGCCGTTTTTAATGTCGTAGGCAACGTATTGTTCGTTGACTGCGGCGCCCGGCTCCCCGAAATCGTTCTCCGTGACGCTCCACGTAATTCCGGACGTGAGCTTGTTTCCGGTTCTGGTGTCGATGGCGACAAAAGGGACGGATTCGGCGGGGTCGGGGTCGCCGATACCGGGAATGTCAATCGCGGTTTCCATAGGGGTCTGATTGTTGACGATAATGGAAATGCCGCTTTCCAAGGGCTGGTTGACGGTAAGCGTCGCGGTTTTGAAAACCGCGTTCTCTCCGTTGCCCTGCTTCGCGGTCACGACGTATTGTCCGGGCGCCGCCGTCGCGGCAACGGTAATTTGACCGGAAGAAGCGTTAATGGAAACGCCCGTAGCCGCGGGGGCGGCGGTCGTATCCGCAGGCGCAACGCTCCATGTAACGCCCGTCGTAATTTGAATCGGGGGGTCTCCGGCGGCGAACGCGGCGGCGGTCGACGTGACGGAGGCGGCTTCCGGGTCGGGCGAAACAGCCGCCGGGGTCAGGGTCACATGGTCAAGGGCGGCGCCAACGGCGCTTGACGTGACGGTAAGCGTCGCAGTTTTGGAAACCGCGCTTTCGCCCGCGCCCTGCGCGGCGGTCACGACGTATTGTCCGGGCGTCGCCGTCGCGGTAACGGTAATCTTGCCAGAAGCGTCAATGGAAACGCCCGTATTCGCGGGGTCGGCGGTCCATCTAATGCCCGTCGTGATGGGCGTATTGTCGGCGGTCTGCGCTTCGGCTTTCGCCTCGCCGCCCTGCGCGACGGTCGCCGGGGTCAGGACAACATGGTCAAGGACGGGGAGGACAATGGGCGTGTCGCTAACCGTAAGCGTCGCGGAACCCGTGACGCCGTTCGGCGCGGTCGCCGTGACCGTCACCGGAATCTGCCCCGTAACTTTCGTATCTTTCGACACGCTAACCGTAGCGGTCGCAGCCGTAGCGGGGGCGACGGGGGTAATAGTGACGCCGGAGGGGGCACCCTCGTTGAGCGCCCACGTCAGCGCCGGGGTCGTTACCGTCTTGTCCTCCGCGTCCTTGGCGACTACCGTCGCCGCCACGGTTTCGGCGTCCTTGTCGGCGGGGACGGCGACCGCCGCCGGGGTAAGCGTAATCGTAAGAGAGGCGACTTCGCCGGGCATTTCGCCGCCCACTTGCAACGCGATTTGCGCCGTTTTGCCGCTTGCGTCGGTTGCGACAACGAGGTAAGCGCCCTCCGCGTCGGCGGGCACGGTGATTTCGCCCGTCGTCTGGTTCACGGTAAAGGTATTATCCTGAGCGCCGTTTTTCGTGACGCTCCACGTGACCGCGCCGCTCGCGTTTTTGGCTGTCGCGGTAAAGGTCGTCGCCTTTCCGGACTCGACCCGCACGGCGCCGCTTGCGCTGTCAACCGTCACGCCGTCGGCGGGCGCGACGGAGGCGCTCAGCGTCCCGCCGCCTTTGGGCTGAATCGTCAGCTTTGCGGTTCCCGGCGTGGTTCCGTAAGTCGCCGTGACCGTGACGGTCGTTTCCTCCGTCACTGCGGCGTCGGACGCGACGGTTACGGTTCCGTTTGAGAAGGTAACGCCGTCAAATTTTTCTTCGCTGTCCCACGCCCACGTGACCGCGGGGTTTGCGACAGCCGCCCCGCCTTCTTTGACTTCCGCCGTGAAAGTTTTTGCCACGCTTCCGGAATCCGGAACGGTGACCGTATCCGTCGCGGGCGTCACGGCGACGGTGAGCGGCGGAACGCCGATATAGAGCTTGAGGGAGAGGAGGGAAGTCAAGTCATAGTTTGTGCTCGCGCCAATGCTCGCCGCGTCGAATGTGAACTTAGTTTGGCCGTCCTCTGCGTCGTCTTTCACCTGAAACGCCACGTAACCCAGAACCGTCGTTCCGGTCTCGGCGGTAACGGGCGTCATGCTCATGCCGCTAACTTTAATCTGGCCGCTTTCAGGGTTACTGCTCGCAATCATCCAGCCCGGAAATTTCGTCGAATTGGAGGCGAAATACGTGGATGGGGCGGCGAAAGGAGCCGTGTCAAGGTAAGGCGACAGCTTCGCCGAATCGAAATTCAGGGTAAAGCTGAACTTAGTGACGGAAGCGTCCGAGGCTTTGTTGTTGAAAGCGACCGTCAGAACAACGACTTCCCCCTTTTTCGCGGACGTGATTTTTTCCGCCGTCGCGGGGTCAAACGCCGTCCCCGGCGTCAGTTTCTGGATGTCGTCAAGAAAGACTATCGCATAGTCGGTAACATGTTCGGGGGTTTCCGGCTCGTCGTCCGCCGGGTCTGTCGGGTCCGTAGGGTCGGAAGAGCCGTTGCCGATGGTCAGCGCGGCGGACTGGAAGTCCGAAAGGGAATAGTTGGCGCTCGCGCCAATGCTCGCCGCGTCAAACTCGAACAAGGCCGAACCGTCCGCCGCGTCGTCGTTCACGCGAAACGCCACGTATCCCAGAACCGTCTTTCCGGATTCGGCGGTAACGGGCGTCATGCTCATGCCGCTAACCCTAATCTGCCCGCTTCCGGGGTTGCTGCTCGCAATCATCCACCCCGGAAATTTCGCCGAATTGGAGGCGAAATACGTGGAGGGGGCGGCGAAAGGAGCCGTGTCAAGGTAAGGCGTCAGCTTCGCGGAATCGAACTTCAGGGTAAAGCTGAACTTCGTGACGGAAGCGTTCGAGGCTTTGTTGTTGAAAGCGACCGCCAGAACAACGACTTCCCCCTTTTGCGCGGACGTGACGGTCTCCGCCGTCGCGGGGTCAAACGCCGTCCCCGGCGTCAGCTTTTGAAAGCCGTCAAAGATTATCTCATAGTCGGTCGCCGCCGCCTCCGCCGGAATCGGCGCCGCGACCATGCCCAGCATGATTGCGCACGCCAAAAAGGCGGAAAACAGGCGCTTGAATTTTTGCATGTTTCTAATTCCTCCTTGGAAAAGGTAAGGGTATGACTGCCGCGCCGCGAACGGTCACAGGCTGTCAAGGTAATCGTCAAGAGCCTTAATGCCCGTCTTGGTGCCTACCGAGCACAGGAGGATATTGAGCGCGTCGCCAACGTCCACCCCGTCTTCGCTCTCGTCCACATTCGCCGCGGCGCGTTGCTGTTCCTCCGGGCGCGCCAGATTATTCACCGTGCCTACGGACAAGAACAACGCGTCAAGGGCGTCGTCAACCTCGATTGCGCCGTTGCCGTCCACGTCGCCCAGCATAACATCCGCCTCGCCGTAGTATTCAAACGAGCCGACTTTCGTAAAGCTGTCAATGCTTCCGGAGTCCGCAGGGGCGTTGCCGGAGAGATAAACCGCGTACTTGACGCTGGTCTCGTTCGCGCCCGGCTTCTTAGGATAGGCGATAAAGTCCACGGAAGAGCCGGTAGCCGGCTTTTGGTCGATGTACGCCATGTTGTCGGCGCCGGGGCCCTCGCCGTCGTCCTTGAGCACGCAGAGCAGGTATTCGCTGCCCCCCGCCGCCTTGCTATAGGAAACCTTCAATTTTACCGCGCCGGGGTAACGGTTATCCGATGTCTTTTCAACGTCCTTGCCGCTCGCGTCAACGGGCGTCAGGGTGACTTGGTCGTTTGTGACGCTCGCGGCGCGAAAGCCGAAAGTCGGCTCCGCCGCCCGCGCCGCGACGCAGCCAAACGCCATGAGACTAAAAATCAGCGCGAATTGAAACAACCGTTTCTTCAACGTAATCCCTCCTCAATTTGATGCGACATTCCGTCGCGGTTCAGGCCGGGAAGCGGTCGGTGTAGCGCACCATGATGGCGGCGATTTGCGCCCGCGTGACCGTTCCGCCCGGATTCAGCGTCGTGGGGCTGGTTCCGGAGAGAATTTTCTGGTACACCGCCCAGTACATGGCGGGCTTTGCCCACGCGGAAATCTTCCCGCTGTCGGCGTACTGCGCGTCGTAGACTGCGGTCAACAGCGCCTCCGCGCCGCTCATAGAACCGTTGTAGGCGAACAGGATTTTCACCGCCGCCTGACGCGTGAGGGGCTCGCCGGGGGAAAACGTCGCCGCCGACGTGCCGTTGACGTATCCCTTGGCGTAAGCCCACGCGACCGCCTTCCGGAAGTTCTCGATTTGCCCCGGCATATCCTCAAAGGGCGATTCTTGCGGCGGCTCCGGGCGCCCCGCCAGATTCCACAGCGCCGTCATGAACTGCGCCCGCGTCAAGCGGTTGTCCGGGCGGAACGTCCCGTCGGCGTAGCCTTGGAAGATGTTCCGCGCCGCCGCCGTCCGGATGTACTCTTCCGCCCAAAAGCCCGCGATGTCGGAAAACGTCGGCGCGTCCGCGCTCTCCTGATTGGCGGGGCTTGCGCCCGTCCCGTTCGGAAGGCTTGCGCCGTCGTCGGCGCCCGCAGGTTTTCCGCCGTCGGCGGGGCTTGTTCCGCCTCCCTGATTGGCGGGGGCGACGCTTGCCCCGCTTCCGCTGTCGGTCGCGTCTGTTCCGGAATTGGAGAGGGCGGGGCTTGTTCCGCTCCCGTGATTGGCGGAATTATCGCTTGCGCCCGTTCCGTTTCCGGAAGCGGCGGGGGCGGGGCTTTCGCCCGCGCCTGTCCCGCCGGAAGCCGCGTTCGTCACAACAACGTCCAGCTTGTTTTTATTCCGGTCGCTGAGGGTAATCTTTTCGACGGAAAAGCGAAAGTCCGACACCTTCTCTTTCGCCCGGAACTGGAACACCCCCACCTGCCCGTCGCCCGTGATGGCGTCCGTCGAGACCGACGCTATGATGGCGCCCGACTTCGCTTCGGGATTCGTGGCACTCGCGTCCGCCTGTTCCTCAAGCAACGCGCCTACCTTCGCCTCCGTGCACTCCATGAGCTCCTTGTCGAACGCCAGCGTGAACTGTATGTTGAGAATGCCGGGATTCCCGGTCAAGTCCACCGTCACGGCGAACTCCTGCCCGGCCTCGACGGGGGCGGCGGGCAGGCGGACTTCCAGCCGCGGCTCGGCGGCGCGAACCATCGCGCACAGCAGAAGCGACAGTAAAAACGTCAGCGCGGGAAATCGTTTCCTCATTCTTTTCCTCCTCTCAAATTATGTCTATCGCGTTTCGCCGCGCAAGCGCGGGAACGCTCTTTCCGTATCAGGAAAATTTCCGGCTGAGGGCGGACGCGCCGGAAGAAACGCCTCCCCACGCTTCCCGTTCCGCCTGTCCCCGGATTACCCGACATTATATCAAACGGTTCTGGGAATTGCAATCATTTCCCGGTGATTCTTCCATAATTTTTTTGGCGGTCGAGCCGGGAAAAAACGGAAAAATTTACAATTCCTTCTTTTATAAACGCAAAAACTGTGGTAAAATAGCGCGGCGTCCGGTCGGACGGGAAGGGGGCTAACCATGCTGAAAATAGAAGGCCTGCGCCTTGCGCCCGGAGAGCCGCTTTCGGCTTTGCGCGCCAAAACGGCGAAACTCCTGCGGGTTCGGGAAGAGGACGTTCTGTCCTTGGAAGTTCTGCGGCGGAGCATGGACGCACGGGAGGCGCCCGTATTCCTGTGCCGCGTGGCGGCGGAAGTCCGCGACGAGGCGTCGGCGTTGCGGCGCGGCGGGCGCAAAGCCGGACGGTACGCGCCGCCCCCGGCGTACCGCCTCCCGGAACGCCGTCCGCCGCCGTCGCAACCGCCCGCCGTTATCGGCGCGGGCCCGGCGGGACTGTTCGCCGCGTTGGTTCTCGCCCGCGCCGGACTGCGCCCGGTTCTTTTGGAGCGCGGGCAGCCCGTCGAACGGCGCCGCGCCGACGTTGCGCGCTTCCGCGACGGCGGGGCGCTCGACCCGGAAAGCAACGTGCAATTCGGGGAGGGCGGCGCGGGCGCGTTCTCCGACGGCAAGCTGAACACCGGGACAAAAGACCCCCGGCACCGCTTCATCTTGGAGGAACTCGTAGCGCACGGCGCGCCCCCGGAAATCCTCTTTGACGCCCGCCCCCATGTCGGCACGGACAAATTATTCCATGTCCTGCGGAATCTGCGAGAGGAATTGCTTTCCCTCGGCGCGGACATCCGTTTCGGGCGCGTCGTGACGGGTTTCCGCCGCAACGCAAACCGCCTCGCCGCGCTCGAAATCGCAACGCCCGGCGGAACGGAGGTTTTTCCGTGCTCCCGCGCCGCGCTCGCCGTCGGGCACTCCGCCCGCGACACGTTCGACGCGCTTTACCGTTGCGGCGTCCCCATGGAGCCGAAGCCGTTCGCCGTCGGCGTCCGTATCGAACACCGTCAAGCCGACATCGACGCCGCGCAATATCGGGAATACGCCGGGAATCCGGGGCTTCCCGCCGCTTCCTACCGCCTTTCGTGCCATCTGCCAAACGGGCGCGGCGTGTTCTCGTTCTGCGTCTGTCCGGGCGGGGAGGTTATCGCGGCGGCGTCGGAGCCGGGGCGCGTCGTCACCAACGGCATGAGCGAATACGCCCGCGCCGGGGAGAATATCAACGGCGGCTTGCTCGTCGGCGTCGCGCCGCCCGATTTCGGCGCGGCGGGGCCGCTGGCGGGAATCGCCTTTCAGCGGCGTTTGGAAGAAGCCGCGTTCCGTCTGGGCGGCGGCAACTTCTACGCCCCCGCCCAGCGCGTGGAAGATTTCCTGTCGCGCCGCGCCTCGTCCGCGTTCGGACGCGTCCGCCCGTCCTACCGCCCCGGCGCCGCGCCCGCCGATTTGCGCGAATGCCTGCCGCCGTTCGTCGCCGACGCCCTCGAACAGGCTTTGCCCATTCTGGGGCGCAAACTCAAGGGGTTTGACAGCCCCGACGCCGTTTTGACCGCCGTCGAAAGCCGCAGTTCTTCCCCCGTGCGGATTCTCCGCGACGACGCGAAGCAATCCGCCCTGCGCGGGCTCTATCCGTGCGGGGAGGGCGCCGGATACGCCGGGGGAATCCTCTCCGCCGCCGCCGACGGCATGAAATGCGCCGAACAAATCTGTAAAGAATACGCAAGCGCACAGGAGGTAATGTCATGAGCCGCACAGTTTGCATCGTACAGGACTTTCTCACCGAAGAGCACAAGGAGAACATCCGCCGAACCGCCGAGAGAGCCGGATTCGAGCCGCAATTTTTCAAAACGTCCGAATTGGACGCCGCGAAAGAAGCCCTGCAAAACTGCGAAGTCCTCTACGCGGGCAGCCCCGCCGCCCTCCGCGAGACTTCCGCCGCGCTCCGCTGGTACGCCTGCTCCGCCGCCGGGGTTGACCCCTACTGCGCCGACCCGTCGCTGTTCGCCAACCCCGACTGCATTCTGACAAGCTCCAACGTCTACGGCGCCACTATCGCCGAACACGTCATTATGGTGACGCTGGAGCTTTTGCGGCTTATGCCCTACTTCAAGGAGCCGCTGCGCCGCCACGAGTGGCTTTTGTCTCCGCCCATCCGCTCTATCAAGGACGGGGATTTCACGATTTTGGGCACGGGCAACCTCGGACGCACTATCGCGGCGCGTCTGCGGGGCATGGAGGCGCGGCGCATTCTGGGCGTCAGCCACAGCGGGCGCAAGGTCGACGGCTTTGACGAAGTCCTGCCCGTCTCCCAACTCGACGCGGTTCTCCCCGAAACGCATTTCCTGATTATGGCGCTCCCCGGCACTCCGGAAACCGTCGGAATCCTGAGCCGCGAACGGATTGCCATGCTTCCCAAAGACGCCTATGTCGTCAACGTGGGGCGCGGCAACGCCGTCGAACAGGACGCCTTGCGCGACGCCCTCGAAAGCGAAGCGATTGCCGGGGCGGCGCTGGATGTCGTCGTCCCGGAGCCGCTCCCCGCCGACGACCCCCTCTGGGATACCAAAAACCTGATTCTCACGCCGCACATCTCCGGCAACCTCGCCCTCGGCTACACAAGGGACGAGAACGTCCGGCTGTTCCGCAGGAATCTGGAGCGGTACGCCAACGGCGACGCGCTGATTGGCGCCGTCGACCGCGCCCGCGGTTATTGACGCCCGGCAACCGGAAAAAGTTCCCGTTCCGGAAGAAAGCCTTCCATTTCTTATATCGGCGCTCTTTCCCGGTTATGTAAGAGCCTGCCGACCGAAAACGCCTTGCAATTTTTGGGACAAGCCGTCCCTGACCGCAACCGCAAAGGAGCGATATTATGAACGCGTTCAATTTCTATTCCCCCACGTTTTTCGCCTTCGGAGAGGGCGCCGAACATCAGACCGGACAGCTTGTCCGGCAGTTCGGCGGAAGCCGCGTCCTGCTTGTCTACGGCGGCGGCTCCGCCAAGCGCAACGGCGCCTACGACGCCGTGACGGATTCCCTTCGGGAAGCCGGGATTCCGTGGGAAGAGCTTAACGGCGTCCGCCCCAACCCCCGCAGCGGGCTTGTGTACGAGGGAATCGACCTCTGCCGCCGCGCCGGGACGGATTTCCTGCTTGCAATCGGCGGCGGGAGCGCGATTGACACCGCCAAAGCAATCGCCTTCGGGACGCCTTACGGCGGCGACTTCTGGGACATCTTCGCGGGGAAAGCCAAACTGGAAAAGTGTATGCCCGTGGGCGCGGTTCTGACCATCGCCGCCGCCGGAAGCGAGGGCAGCAACAGTTGCGTTATCACGCAGGAGGACGGAAACATGAAGTGGGGAAGCCCCAAGTCGGATTTAATCCGCCCCCGATTCGCCGTGCTCAACCCGCGCTACACCTGCTCCCTGCCCCCGTTCCAGACCGCCTGCGGCGCCGCCGACATGATGAGCCACATCATGGAGCGCTACTTTACCAATACGCCCGACGTGGGCTTGACCGACCGCCTTTGCGAGGCGCTGTTAAAGACCGTCATTGACGCCGCGCCCCGCGCCCTTGCCAATCCCGACGACATTTCCGCCCGCTCCGACTTAATGTGGGTCAGCACGCTGGCGCACAATAACTCCGTGGGCGTCGGGCGCGAGCAGGACTGGGCAAGCCACCAGATGGAGCACGAGCTTTCCGCGCTCTACGACTGCGCCCACGGCGCCGGATTGGCCGTCGTAACGCCCGCTTGGATGGAGTACGTCATGAATCACGACGTGGCCCGGTTCGCCCGGTTCGCCGCCAACGTGTTCGGCGTCGAGCCGGACTACGCCGCCCCCGAACGCACGGCGAAAGAGGGTATCCGCCGCCTGCGCGTGTTCTACCGCGAACTCGGACTGCCCGCGACGCTGGAAGAAGTCGGCGGGCGCGTCGAGGACATCCCCGCCATTATCGAGCGCCGCAAGCAAAAGCCGAACGGTTTCCCGTTCGGCGGGTTCGTGAAAATCAACCCCGACGACATGGCCGCCATTTACCGCCTCTGCGCGAAGTGACGCGGAAATAAAAAAAGCCCTCCCCTTGCGGGGAGGGCTTGCGCGTATGCGCCGCTTGACTGCGCGGCGGGGTTGCGTTACGCACGGCTACCGCCGCCCCCGCCGCCCCACGCCTACAGGTTTGCGCGGGGATTCGTCCCGTTATTACGAGCCGCTAACCAAGGTGTAACCGTCGCCCGACTCAATGCAAGCTCCAGACGCCTTACTGGCGGCAGTTACGCCATGCTCGAACTTAAGCGACGGTTTCTGGTTTTTATTCACGGTGAAGACAATAACGCCCTTGCCCGTTTCCAAGCCAGTTGTAGGCATAGCATCGCCGCTGATATTCGAGACAAATCCGGAAACGTCCACAACCCACTTCGAGACATCACGTTGCTTCACGTCAATGTCATAATAACCTTCCTTAAGGTCCGTATGCCCCATCATGCCTACCATGAACTCGGCGTAGGCGCCGCGGATGTTGGACAGGTCCACGGTCTCGCGGGAGCGTTCCATCGCCGTCGAGAACGCCGGAATGCCGATGGCGACGAGGATAGCGATAATCGCCACCACAATCAGCAGTTCGGCCAGCGTGAAGCCCGCCTGCTTTTTCACTTTCTTCATTTTTTTCTCCTCCTTGAGGTAAGTTCGGCAACCGGGGCGAATGACAGGGGCTCCGGTCTGCCGGAACGCGGGGCGCAATGCTATGCGAACCCGGCGGCAACCTCAATGTGTGCGGCGCGCCTAATTGACAGGGCGACGCGCCCGCGTTCTATGGGTGACATTATAAGCCATACGGCGACAAAAAGCAAGCGTTTTTTGGAAAAAAATTATGAACAAATTGAAAACATTTTGTTACTAAGCCGGGAGAGGCCGCCGCCCCTCCCGGCTTTTCGCCGCCTCCGTCCATAAAAAATTTCCCCCGCGTTTGCCGTGTTTTTCAAAATTCGTCCGGCAAAAAAACAAGCGTTTATCAGGCTTCCGGCTTGTTTTTGCGGAATACAGTACAGACTTTATTCTATACTGTATTCTGTATTTCATTCTATTAAAAAGTACGCTATAATAAATACCCCGCCCGCCGCGCAAGGCGGGCTGTCAAACGAAAGGAGCGGTCACATGACAAGCGCGCAATTCCTGATTCTCGCAACTATTTTGCTCTATCTGATGACCATGGTCTTTATCGGCGTGTGGTTCAGCCAAAGCGGGAGCGGCGACAACGCCCACGAGTTCTATTTGGGCGGGCGCAAGCTGGGCCCCCTCGTCACCGCCATGAGCGCGGAGGCGTCCGACATGAGCAGTTATCTGCTCATGGGCCTGCCCGGATTGGCGTACCTGTGCGGCGTGGCGGAAGTCGGCTGGACGGCCATCGGTCTGGCGGTCGGCACCTACCTGAACTGGCTGATTGTCGCCCGCAGAATCCGCCGCTACTCGTCCAACCTCGGCGCGATTACCCTGCCGGAGTTCTTCGCCCGCCGCTACGGCGACGCGAAAAACGTCCTGTCCTGCATTGCCGCCATCGTGATTCTCATTTTCTTTATCCCCTACACCGCCTCCGGCTTTAAGGCCGTCGGCACGCTCTTCAACAGCCTTTTCGGCGTGGAATACCACCTCGCCATGGTCGTCGGCGCGGTCATCATCATCACGTACACAGTTCTTGGCGGCTTTCTCGCGGTCTCCACGACCGACCTTGTGCAAAGCATTTTCATGACAATCGCGCTTGCGGTTATCGTCGTGTTCGGCGCGGCGCAGGCGGGCGGAATGCCCGTGGTTATGGAGAACGCCCGCGCCCTGCCCGGATACCTGAACCTTTTCAAGGGCTACGACCCCGCGACGGGCGCGGCGGCGTCGTTCGGCGGCCTGAGCATTGTTTCCACGCTTGCGTGGGGGCTCGGCTACTTCGGTATGCCCCACATCCTGTTGCGCTTTATGGCGATTGAGGACGAGGAAAAGCTGTCCGTGTCGCGCCGCATTGCGTCGGTGTGGGTCGTGCTGTCCATGGGGGTCGCGGTCCTTGTCGGCATTATCGGCTACAGCGTCTCCCTCGCCGGGAAAGTCCCCGTGCTGACGACTTCCTCCGACTCCGAAACGATTATTGTCAAGCTGGCGGACTTGATGAGCCGTCACGGTATTCTCTTGGCGGTCATGGCGGGCAGTATCTTGGCGGGCATTCTGGCCGCGACCATGTCCACGGCGGATTCCCAGCTTTTGGCCGCCGCGTCGAGCGTCTCGCAAGACCTCCTGCAAGACTTCTTCGGCGTCAAGCTCACCCCCGCCGCGTCCATGGTCATCGCCCGCGCCACCGTAATCTTTATCGCCGTCGTGGGCGTGTTTCTGGCGTGGAACCCGGACAGTTCCGTATTCCGCGTGGTGTCGTTCGCGTGGGCGGGCTTCGGGGCGGCGTTCGGCCCCACGGTGCTCTTCGCGCTGTTCTGGCGGCGCTCCAACAAATGGGGCGCGCTGGCGGGCATGGTCGTCGGCGGCGGCATGGTGTTCGTCTGGAAGTTCCTGATAGCCCCCATGGGCGGCGCGTTCGCCATCTACGAACTGCTTCCCGCGTTCCTGCTGGCTTGCGCCGCCATCGTGGGCGTAAGCCTCGCCACGGCGGAGCCGGAAGCCGCCGTCGTCAAAGCCTTCGACGAGGCGCGTATCTGAAAGCGCAAGCCCTCCCGCACGGGAGGGCTTTCTTACGACACGGGGGCGTCCTCCCGCGACATCTTGCGCACGGTTCGGAGCGCCCAAAGCGTCACGACGATTTCAAACGCGAAAAAGGCGATAATAAACGCGTCGTCCCCCGCCGACAGGCAGAAGTCGTAAAAGCCGTGGACGAGCGCGGGAACCCACAGGGCGCGGCGCAGGTACTTTTTACAGCGCCGCCGCTCCCCGGCGAGGTCGCAGCGCTTCGCCATGCCGTAGGCGGCGCCCATGAACACGCCGTCAATCATATGCCCCGGCACGGAGAAAATCCCGCGCATAACCGCCGTTTCAAGGTCGCCGCTCCCCGCCACGTACAGGATATTCTCCGCCGTGGCGAACCCCAGCGACACGATAACCGCGTACACAACCGCGTCAAAAATGTAGTTGAAGTGCGGGCTGTCCCACGTGCGCTTTTTCAGGACGTAGTATTTCCCGCCCTCCTCGACCAGCGCGGTCAGGAGAAAGTTGTCAATCAAGAGCCATTCCATGCTGTCCGGCTCTACAATATCCTCAAAGAACGCCTCCCCTATAAGCCCTAAAAATATGGCGCTGATAACGGTCAAAGCGCCCGTCAGGAACAGTCCGCAGAGCATGAGCGGCGGCTCTTTTTCAATTTTGTCCTTGCGGCAGACGTAGGCCGCCAGCAGGACGGACGGCAGAACGGCGAGCAGAAGCATACGGGCGCCTCCCTTACGCGGATTATCGCCCCTAAATATACCATAATCCGCGCCGCCGCGCAAGCCGTCATTGCGGGAAAAGCAGTCGGACGCTCCACGCCGCGACGAGAAAGCCGACGGCGTCCGCCGCCAGCGCCGCCGGGATTGCGTGGCGCGTCCGCCGGATTCCCGCCGCGCCGAAATAGACCGCCGCCGCGTAGAACGTCGTCTCCGTGCTCCCCAGCGCCACCGCCGCGACGCGTCCGGCGTAGCTCTCAACGCCGCATTCGCGGATAAGCTCCCCCGCGACCGCCAGCGCGCCGCTCCCGGAAAGCGGGCGCGTGAGCATGAGCGGCGCGAGTTCGGGCGGGATTCCGAGCGCGTCCAGAAGCGGCGCGGCGCACGCCGACAGCGCGTCCATCGCCCCCGACGCCCGGAACATGGCGATAGCCGGCAACAGCGCCGCAAGCGCGGGCAGTATGCGCAACAGGACGCGCAAGCCCTCTTCGGCGCCCCGCGTCAGGGCGGCGTAAACGTCGGCGCGGCGCCACAGCCCGCAAAGCCCCGCGCCCGTCAGCAGGAGCGGCAGGAACAAGGAAGAAACGTTCACGCCCGCCCCCTTTCCGCGCACGGCAAGGGCTTTCGCCTTGCGCACAGGCGCGACAACAGGCGCTCGGCGCACAGCCCCGCGCATACCGACGCGGCGGAAGTCAGCCATACCGCCGGGAGAATGTCCGTCGGCGTCGCGCAACCCGCCGCCGCCCGCAACGCCGCCGCCGTCGCCGGGAATAGTTGGATGGACGCCGTATTCAGCACGACAAGCCTGCAAAGTTCGTCGCTTGCCACGCCGCCGCAACCCCGCGCCATGCGTTCGGCGGCGCGGATTCCCAGCGGCGTCGCCGCGTTGCCAAGCCCCAGCAGGTTCGCCGTCGCGTTCGCCGACAGCGCCGACAACGTTTCCGGGTCGCGCCCCGCCTCCGGGAACAGCCGCCGCAGTACCGGGCGGAACAGCCGCGCCAGCGCCGGCGCCGCCCCCGCCTCCCGCAACAGCTCCATGACGCCGCTCCACAACATCAGCGCCCCCGCCATCGACAGGCAGAGCT
>JAFXQD010000031.1 GCA_017527365.1 Oscillibacter sp. | reverse complement strand
TTTAATAAAAACCCCCTCCGGCACTGCGTGACATCTCCCCCAAAGGGGGAGACACAGAGACGAAAAGCTCATAAAAAAGCGTCCCCCCTCCCCTTTGGGGAGGGGGACAGGGGGAAGGGTTTCCCTAAGTAAATGACATTGGGATAAGCCGCCGAGCCCTCCCCGCCGCGCAGGGAGGGCTCTCTTTGCGGCGTCCGCCGACAAAAAGATAAAGAATCCGACGGCGGAAGCGGAAAAAGCTGTGCGCATGGACGGTTTACAAGCGCCGAAAAACATGCTAAACTAATTTCGCTTTACTATGTGCGACAAAGGCGGGGAGCGTTATGGGCAGTCGGGAAACGATTCTGCAACTTTTGCGCGGCGGGAACACGGTCTCCGGAGGGGAACTGAGCCGCCGTTTAGGGTTGAGCCGCTCGGCGGTGTGGAAGGCCGTGGACGCCCTGCGGCGCGGCGGCTACGACATCGACGCCGCGCCCGGCCGGGGCTACCGCCTCCGCGCCGCCCCCGACGCGCTCACGGAACCGGAAATCCGCCGCTTCCTCGGCGCCGTGCGCGTGATTGGGGGCGCGATAACCTGTCTGGGCGAAACCGGCTCCACGAACGCCGACTGCAAGCGCATGGCGGCGCAAGGCGCCCCGAACGGCGCGGTGGTCGTCGCCGACGCCCAGAGCGCGGGGCGCGGGCGCATGGGGCGGGGTTTCCAGTCCCCGAAAGGCAAGGGAATCTATCTGAGCGCCCTGTTGTGCCCGGAACTTCCGCCCGAAAGGCTCCTTCCGCTGACGGCTCTGGCGGGCGAGAGCGTGTGCGCGGCGGTCGAGCGCGTTTGCGGGGCGCGTCCGGGGCTGAAATGGCCCAACGACCCCGTGCTGAACGGGAAGAAAGTCTGCGGGATTCTGACGGAACTTTCCATGGAGGGCGAGAGCGGGCGCGTGGCGCACGTCGTGATAGGAATCGGCGTGAACGTCGGGCAGGCGCCCGGCGACTTCTCCCCCGACGTGGCGGCTATGGCGACTTCCCTTTCATGGGAGCTCGGAGAGCCCGTGTCGCGCCCGCAACTGGCGGCGGCGATTATCGAAGAGCTTGACAAGGCTTACGCCGCGCTGTGCGCCGGGGATTTGTCGGCGTACTTGGACGCCGCCCGCCGCGACTGCGTGAATATCGGCAGGCGGGTGCAACTGCTTTCCCCCGACGGGCGGCGCGAGGAGGCGGAGGCCGTCGGGCTGGACGGGCGTTTCGGGCTGGTAGTGCGCGGCGCGGGCGGCGCGGAGCGCGTCGTGCGGGCGGGGGAGGTCTCCGTGCGCGGGATGTACGGCTATGTCGAGTAGCAAGAGGGAATTTGGGAGGACTTTTCATGACGAGGGAGCGTTTGGAAGCATTGCGGGATTTGTTCGTGACGTTCGCCAAAATAGGCGCGATTACGTTCGGCGGCGGCATGGCGATGTTGCCGATTTTGCAACGGGAAGTGGTCGTCGTGCGCCGCTGGGCGACGGACGAGGAGCTTGTGGACTATTACGCCCTTGGGCAGTGCACGCCGGGCATTATCGCGGTGAACACGGCGACCTTTGTCGGGCAGAAACAGGCGGGGATTCCGGGCGGGATTGCCGCCACGCTGGGGGTGGTCTTTCCGTCGCTGGTACTCATCTCCGTTATCGCGGGGCTGATTTCCAACTTTGCCGACATTGCGGAGGTGCGCAACGCGTTCGCGGGAATCCAAGTCTGCGTGTGCGTCCTGATTTTCAACGCGACTGTGAAGCTGTTGAAAAAGTCGGTCGTCGACTACCGGACAGCCGTTATTTTCGCGTTTGTGCTGGCGGGAAGCGTGGTTTTCAATTTGTCGCCCGTATGGTTTGTGCTGTTGTCGGCGGCGGCGGGCGCGGCGCTGAAAGCGTTCGAGGCGCGGGGCAAGAAATCGGAGGGCGCATGAGCTACGGAATGATTTTGTTAAAGCTCTACTGGGAGTTCTTTAAGACGGGGCTTTTCGCGGTCGGCGGCGGCATGGCTACCCTGCCGTTCCTGAAAAACATCGGCGAGACCACCGGATGGTATTCCTACGGGGATTTAATGAATATGCTGGCGGTTTCGGAATCCACCCCCGGCCCTATCGGAATCAATATGGCGACCTACGTCGGCTTCACGGTCGCGGGCGTCCCCGGCGCGGTCGTCGCCACGCTCGGAGAGGTCACGCCGTCTATTATTGTGATACTGCTTGTGGCGGCGTTCCTGCGGGGCTTCCGCGAAAATCCGTGGGTCGAACGCGCCTTCTACGGACTGCGCCCCGCGTCCACGGGGCTCATCGGCGCGGCGTGCGTGAGCGTCTTTCTGGAAGTCCTGACGGGAATCCGAATCGCCGGGGAGGGGCTTGTCAACAGCGTTTCCCTGAGCGGCGGCGCGCTCTTTTTGTGGCCGCAACTCCTCTTGGCCGCGCTCCTGCTCGTCCTGACAAACGCCGTCCCCCGCGTCAGGGACTTGCACCCCATAGCCTTTATCGCCTTCGCCGCCGCGATTGGAATTATTTTCCGTTTCGCCGGGGCTTGAGCCGCGTTTTTGCGAAATTGTTCACAAAATCCGCCTTGACGCGCAACCCAAAACCCGCTATGATAAGGCATGGAATTTTTGGACAAGCTGTCGGGCAAGAGAAAGGAGCGGCGCGTTATGGAAGAAAACGAACCCCGGAAACAGGGCGGCGGCGCCTTTGTTACGTTTCTGTTAGTCCTCATTATCCTGCTGTTGTCGGGCTTGCTGGTATACCTGCGCTACGGCGACGTGATTCTGCAACGGGTTTACCAGTTCACGGACGGCAAATACGGCGCGGAAACGGGGGTCACGTCCCTGCCCGGACGCAACGACAGGACGGAAGAAGCCGTTGACGGCGCGGAAGCGGCGCAAGAAAGCGTTAGCGGCGCGGAAGAAGCCGTTGAAGGCGGCGAAATCGAAAGCGAACCGGAAGAAATTCCCGTCGAACCGGAGCCGGAACCCGAACCGGAGCCCGTCGTCATGGACTACGCCGCCGCGAAAGCCCTCCCGGACGGCATTACCCTGAGCTCCCATGACTTTACCCTCCGCACGCTGGGCGAGAGCGCGACCATCCGCGTCACGGGCGGAAGCGACGGGCCTTTCACGTGGATTAGCCAAAACCCGGACGTGGCGTCCGCGGACGACAACGGCAAGATTACGGCGGTTTCCCATGGGACGGTCAACGTGATTGTGACCGACGGCGTAAAGAAGGGCTTGTGCGTCGCCCGCATGATTACGGGCACGACTTCGACCGACGCAAAGCTGAACGTGTCGGACTTTACGCGCACGGTGGAAGAGGGCGAGTACCAGTTGAAAGTGTCGGGCGTGTCGGCGCCGATTACGTGGACGACGGAAGACGCGTCCGTGGCCACGGTGGACGAAAACGGGCTTGTGTTCCCGGCGGGCAAGGGGCGGACGCGCATCCGCGCCGCGTGGGACGACGGTTATTTGATTTGCGTCGTGCGCGTCCCCGGATAACGCCCGCCCTTACGCGTTTATATGGAAAAGCAAGCCGCCCTGTCGGAAAGACGGGGCGGCTTTGTGCGCGTCAGTTGGGGACGGGCGGCGCGTCGGCGTTGTCGGCGTCCGCGTCCTGTTCGGACGGCGCGTCCTCCGTATTGTCGCCCGCGCCCTGCGGACTGTCGGCGGCGCTCTGTCCGCCGTTGTCGGCGCCCTGCGGAACCGTCGCGGC
Source organism: Oscillibacter sp. (assembly GCA_017527365.1). Lineage (GTDB taxonomy): Bacteria > Bacillota > Clostridia > Oscillospirales > Oscillospiraceae > Oscillibacter. The sequence continues at coordinate 30,657 of JAFXQD010000031.1, read as the reverse complement.
GGCGTTGTGCGCGTCAATCGCGGCCTGAATCTCCGCGAGGTCGTCTTGCGCCAACACGCCCTTGTCGCACCACCCGGCGGCGTTGAGAACCACCTGATAGTCGGGCAGCCTGCCGACGGCGTCCAAAAAGCCTTTCTTGATAAACTCACGAAGGGAAAACATGCTGAAAACCTCCTTAAATTCCCGCGCCGAGGCACAAAACGGCGTCGGCGAGTTCGCCCGGAGCCCCGGCGTCGCGGGCGGCTTCCGCCTCCGACTGCGCCGCCCTTGCCGCGATTGCGGCGGCGCGGGCGGTATTGGCGGCGTCGTCGGCGTTGGCGGCGGCAACCTGCGCCGCGCTTACGCTTCCTTCCATGTTGTTGACGGAGCCCAGAAGCGCGGCGAGCCAGTCCTCTTCCCCCTCCGGGGCGTTTGCCAGCGACGCGCCCAGCGCGTCAAGCGTGACCGTCTTGTAAACGTCGCTCTTTACAAGGAACTCCTCCGCGCCCTCCGTCCCGGCGTAATAGCGCAGTTCGGCCTTGCCGTAACGCCCGTCTCCGCCCCCCTGCGCGGTGTCAACGTTGGTTACGTCCCAAAGGACAAGCGTCCCGTCCGGGTGCGGCGTCCCGTCGGGGTTTGCCCTCGTGACGGCGACGGGATAGGGCGCGGCGTCGTCGGGGCGCTGATGGAGCAGCCGCACGGAGCCCGCGCCGTACTCCCCGACCCATTCGGAGATGTCAAAGACAATGCGCCGGGCGCGGTGTTCCCAGCGCCGCCCTAATTCTATGGTCGAGCCGGGCGCGGCCTTGCGTTCCTGCATAACGAATCCTCCTTTCTGTCATTGGGAAGTGCGAACCCACCAGACATTGACGAGTTCGGGGCTTCCGGGGTAAAGATAGGACGCGCCGGAAGCGTAATAGGGGAACGACATGAACCGGGCGTCAAAACGGGTTTCGGCGTCGTCCTGCCGCACGAGATAAGCGGCGTAGCGGAAATCGCGCAAGGAAACGCCCCGCGCAATCTGGGCGACGTGGTAAAAGGTCTGCGTCTCCCCCGACGCGGCGACCCGGCGGCATTCCCGCGCAGGCGTTTCGCCGGGGGCGCCGTACTCGTAGAGAATCACGGCGGGCGACGGCGTAAGAATCGCCACGCGGCTCACGAACGTGTCAAAGGCGCCGTCGGGAAGCGTCCCGGTCATGCGTTCGGTGCCCGTCAAGAGCGTTTGGCGCGTCGCGGCAATGGGGCGCCCGTCGGTGGCGGCGAGCCCGCAGGCGAGCCCGTCCAGAAAACTTTCTTCGTCGTAAGGCATGGAAACTCCTTTCAAGGCAAATCGCGGGCGAACACGCCCCAGAGCGTGAAACTTGACAAGTCGGCGGCGTCGTCGGCGAGGCGGAAGCGGAAGCGGAGCGAGGGGGCGTCGCGGCGGACGCCCGCGAACAGCCGCGCCGGGTTCGTGCGGAGCAGTTCGGGGAGCGGCGCGGGCGCCGTATAATTGCGCCCGTCGTAGCTGTAAGAGGCGTAGACGGCGCCGACGTACTCGGCGGAAATCTTGGTCAGCGCCGCCACGCCCGACAAGTCCGCGAACCATTCCAAGTCCGCCGCGATTCCCGTCGCCGACATGGACGCGATAGGGACGGGGGAAATTTGCGGCGCCCGCAGGTTTCTGTGGAGCGCGGCGCCCGTCAGATAACCGCGCAGGCGGCTTTCGTTGTCCATAGCGGTTCCCCCTCTCAGGCGCCCCACGTGACGACGGTTTCGTGTCCGGCGGCGTCGACGACGGACGAAATCCGCCCGGACGCGTCCCGCGTGACGCGGTAGGCGTTGTAGATTCCGCCGTCGAGGGTCTCCGAAAAGCCCGACGTTTCGATGTTCGAGAAGTCCAGCGCGGTCACTTTGCGCAATCCCTTCAAATCGGCGTAGCCGTCGGCGTCGACTACCAGCCCCGACGCGGAGCCGTCGGCGTTGATTCGCGTCAAGTCCAGCCAGCCGCCGCCCCCCGACAGCCCCAGCAAGGCGCGGATTTTGTCGGCGTCGTACTCCAGCCCGTCGGCGATGAGTTTGCCGTCCGCCGTCATGCGGATTCCAATTTCCACGTTGTCGGGCGTCAAATAGCGGATGTCGAAGCCGTCGGCGGTCTTGAGAATCCAAGCCCGGTTGTTTCCGGACGCGTTCCCCGCGCCGAAGCGGTCGATAGGCGAATAGATTCCGTTGACGGGCTCGAAGGAAATCCCGCGCTTGACCTCTTCCGCATACGCGTAGACTTGCACGGGGTATTCGGTGGGGGCGGTGGTCGTGAAAACGCGCTCCCCCTGCCCCGTGACGGGGTAGCCGTCGGCGCCGCGAGACAGCCCGGAGACGTTGACAGGCCAGTACAGCGGGGCGCCGTCGGGGTTTTTCGCCTGTTCCGTCCCGCCCGTCCGACGGGCGGTCACCCATTCCAGCGACTGCCCGCGAGCGCGGATAAAGTTATCGTCGGACGCGTCGCCCGCGAGGTACCGCACAATGCGCCGCGACGTGTTGAACGCGTCAACCGTCAGGTTTGCGACTTCCCCGTACCCGGCGTACAGCGCCTCGGCGGAAAGCTGTCCGGAAATATCCGCGTTGCCTTCCAGCTTGATATAGCCGTAAAGTTCCTGCTCTCCGATACGCAATGTGAGCCTTGCGAAAACCTCCCCGTTTTCGGTCACGGTGGAGACGGAAAGCGTAATCCCGTTGACGGTCTGCGCAATGGCGGACAGCCCGCCCTCGGCGTTCGTGACGCGGGTTTCGATGGCGCCCGCCGTCTGGGAAAGCGTCGAGATTTCGCCGTCGAGGTTCTGCACGGCGGAGGAAATTTCGTCGGCGCGGACGGTCAAAGAGGAAATTTGCCCGTCGTGGCTTTGGGCGAGCAGTTCCAACGCCTCCGCGGTTTGCCGGACGGCGGTAATATCGGCGTCGGCGTCCGCCGCGACGCTCCCGGCGACGCCGTCCACGTACTGTTTCGTGGCGGCCTCGGCGTTAAATTCGGGGTTGCGGCACAGGCGCAGGACGCCGCGCATCGTCCCGCCGTCGAGCGGCAGGAAGTCCCCGGAGGCGCCGCCCCCGCCGCCGCCCCCGCCCTCGGAAATGAGCTGTTCGGCGCGGGGCAACATCACGTTGTTGATATACGTTGCAATCTCCGCGAACAGGCTTTGAATGTCCTTGCGGTTCTGAACCTCGTTGTTCTGGCGCGTGGCGTAGTCGGCGGGGTTCTCCCAGTTTTTCGTGTACTGCAACCGGGGAATCAGTTCGGGCGCGTCGTTCGGCATTATTTCTCCCTCCCCTCGTAGCGCACTTGGATTTCAACGGAATACGGCGCCAAATCCTGCCCTGCGGCGTTGTTTTCCAGCCTCACGGCGAAGTGGCGGACGTGCCTGCATTCGGGTCTCCTCCGGAAGGCGGCGGCGCGGCGCGGGACGCTCAAATCCCGGACTTCCAAATCCCGTTCGGTCAGGCGGTCGTAGCCGGGCACGGACAGCGGCACGGCGTCGGCGCGGGTCTCGTAGTCGGTTTCGTAGGTCACGGAGACTTCCGACGGCTCGTCGGCGCGGAGAGAGAACAGCACGGAGCGCACGTTTTTCAGGCGGTCGTAACTCCCGAAATTGCGGGCGGGCAACTGGCAGACTTTGCGGATAGGCTCGCCGAAGTCGCTGTAAACGGCGCCGAGGCGCACGACGCGGGGCGTATCCAGCAGGAGCGGCGCGCCGTCGCGCATAGCCAAGGCGCGGGGCGACAGCCCGGTGAAGTAGAACCAGACGGGGTTTTTCTCGTCGGAGACGGAGTAATCCCAGAGCCATACGTGCCCGTTGACGGCGAGCCAGTAGCGCTTCCCGTCGTCGAGGGAGCAGACGGGCGCGGAGCCCGCGACGCGGAAATCATAGAGCAGTCCGGGGCGCGTGTCGGAGCCGTTGATTTTCTCGGACAGCCGCGCCGCGCCGTTTTCGCGCAGTTGGTAGACGCCCCCGGATTTGTTGGCGAACAGCCAATGATTCCCGACGAACCGCACGGAGCGGGGCAGGTCGCAGCCGATATTTTCATGGGTCGCGGAGTACGCCAAGGAGACGCGCCGGGCGCCGTTGACGGTCTTAAAGGACGGCGTAAGCCTGCCGATTTGCCCCGGCTGGAACACGACGGAGCCGCCGAACGCGGTTACGCCGCCGCCGACAAACGTTTTGGCGTCGAGCGGCCAGTAAGAGGCGTCGGGGACGCCTCCCGCCAGTCCGGAACAGCGCGCGGCGTTCGGGCGCGCCAACGCGCCGCCGACAAAAACCGTCCCGTCGCCCGCCGTCCCCGCGCACGGGCACCCCGTCACTTCGGCGAGCGCGGCGGCGTCGGCTTTGCTATAAGTGATTGCGACGGAGTTGGCACCGGAGGCGGGCGGGGCTTCCGCGAACGTCACGACGCCGCCGCTCAAATCTACTGTGTAATCGCTCCCCGGCGTCATGGTCAGGCCGTCAACCTTGACTTCCGCCACGTCGGAAACGTTCTCTTCGGGGAGCTTGTAGGACAGGGCGCCGATGGCAAGCTCAAACGTGAGCGTCACGCCTTCGGCGGGCGGGGCGTTGAAAATAACGGTTCCCGTGCGGATGTCGGCGGAGTAGAGCGCGGGTTTCAGGAGGGCGTTGTCGGCGTAGACGGCGGGGACGCCGCGCAGGTTCTGCGCCGCCGTCGCGCCCACGACGAAAGCGCGTTGCAGTCCGTTGCCCGTGCGGACGGCGGTTTCCCGCGAGGCCGTCGGCGTGTAGAGGACGCGCTTGAACGGCGAGAGGCAGTTGGGGCTTTCGTACTCGTCGCCCTTCCCGGACGCGGGGTCGGCGTTGACAAGAACCGTCGGAATATAGGCGTCGTCGGCGACGCGGGTCAGCGTGAAGGGGGAGGCAAGCGTAGAGTGGCGGGCGTCGTAGGTCAGGCGGAAGAACCCCCCGATATTCTTGTAGTACAGGGCGCCCCCGGAGCGGAAGAACGTCCCGGCGTTGCGGGGGACGCCCGTCACGACGGCGGAAAGCCCGTCCACGCGGCGCAGTTCCGAGAACCGCCCGTGCCAAGTGTAGAGGGAAGCGCCGATATGCGCCACAATCCCTTCTTCAAAGCCCGCCGCGGCGTAGACAATATCGCGGGCGCCGAACTGGTAGCCGGAGTAGGAGCCGCCGCCCCAGCCCGAAGCCGCGACTTGCTGTCCGGGGCGCGACCGCAAGCCCCCGTCCTCCCACCAGAGGTTTTCCATTTCTGGCGATTCGTTGTCTTTCAGGTTGATTTCGGCGTCGCGCAGGTTCAAGCCGCCGTCGAGCGGGGCGAACGTGAAGGTTTTTTCGCGGCGTTTGGGCGTCGTCATTCAAAATCGCCTCCCGTGAAGCCGTATGCGTCCGCGACCGCCCCCACTTCCGCGACGACGGCGGGCGTCAGTCGGTTCAGGCGCGTTTCGTACTCTTCGTAAAGCGTCGCGTAGGCGAACTCGTCCTCCGTGCGCATAAGGCAGGCGGCGGCGTACAGGCACGCGAGGCGCAGGACTTCCGCCGTCTCCCCGCACTCGTACTCGTCGGTCGGGTCGTCGGGGAGCAGGGCGGGGTAGTGGTAGTATTCCGCCGAGTAGGAGCCTTCCGGGGTCACAATGGCGCGTTCGCCCCAGAGCTCGTAATCGTTGGCGGGGCGGGCGCCGTCGGCGCAGAGCTTGCGGACGCCGCCCGAACAGAGCCGCCAGAAATCGCCGGGAAGCGCGTGGCGGCGGCGCCCGTCGGGCAGGCGCTCCCCGCCGTCGAGGCGGCAGACGCTCCTTTCGGGCGCGGGCCCCGTGCGGATGTCCAGCAGGGCTTGGTTGACCAATCCGGGAATGCGGCGGAGCGCGTCGGACTGGTTGTTATAGGCGGGGGAAATCTCCTCCCCCGCGACGCTGTGCCGGTCGATAAGTTCGAGTACGGCGCGTTTGACCGTGCGGTATTGCATAAGTCCTCCTTTGCCGTTGCGGGAGGCCCGCGCAGAGCCTCCCGCGATTCCTGCGGGTCAATCAGCCTCCGGAGCTTTCGCCTCCGGACGTTCCGCCGCTTTCGGAGCCGCTTCCGGACGTTCCGCCGCTTTCGGAGCCGCTTCCGGAGCCGCTTCCGCTTCCGGAGCCGCTTCCGCTTCCGGACGTTCCGCCGCCCTCCTCCGCGACGGCGGCGCCGTGGTACCAGACCGCGTCCGCCTTCTCGTCGAGGATGAAGCAGTCGTAGAGGATGCGCCCCTCGACCAGCCAGCCGGAGATTCCCGGCGGGTTGTCGTGGATTTTGTAGTCCTCCAACTGCTTGGGGGCGCAGGCGGCGACGGGGTGCGTCAGGATGAACGCCGCGCCCGCCGGGAGCCGCGACGCCGGAACTTTCACAATCCGCGTGCCGTCAACTTCCCCCAAAACGCCCTTGGCGAGCATGGTTTGGGAGATGTTGCCGTAGCGCATGAAAGCGGGGTCCTGCTTGAGCAGGTTTGCGAACTTATAGGAGCAGAAGCACACGCGCCCGGTGTCCGGGACGTTGCTGTTTCCGAGGGATTCCTGCGCGTTGAGGAACAGTTCGTAGGCGTTGCTTTTAGTCGCCTCCGTCGCGGCGGTGTTGCCTTTCGCGCAGGCGGTCAAGGCCATCTTGCGGAAGCAGTAGGCGTCGTATTCCGGCACGACGACTTCCCGGATTTCCCGCGACAGGGCGCGCCCGGCGTCAATGTTCATGCGCGACTGGTCGCGGTCGGCGCGGTCGATGACGAACGAGAAAGCGCGGTCGCGGGTGACGGTCAGCTCTTGCAGACTGCTTTCGATGTCGGCGGGGGAGCCGTAGCGGGACTGCCCGGAGCGGGTGTAGTCGTTGAGGGGCACCGTGGGAATCGAATAGACGTTGACGGTGCGCACTCCCGCAAAGCGGTAATCGTTGTTGAGGGCGAGCGCGGCCTGAGAGACGGCGGCAAAGCGTTCGTCCACTTTCGCGGAGTAGCGGGAGGCGAGGTTTGCGTTAGGGTTCGGCATAGCACATCTTCCTTTCTTTTACCATGCGTCGGAATCGAAGCCGCGCAGGAAATCGTCGGCGGGTTCCGCGGCGGAGCCGCCGCCCGTCACGCTCCGCACGGGCGCCGACTGCGCGATTTGCGCGTTGTGGCGGAGGATTTCGTTTTCCCGGCGGAGGCTTTCGCACATGGCGCGGTAATCGGGCTCGACTGCGGCGGGCGCGGCGTCAACGGGATTCGCGGGCGCGGCGTCAACGGGATTCGCGGGCGCGTCGGGCGCGGGGCTTGCGACGGGCGGCGCGTCGTCGGGCGCGGGGCTTGCGGGTACGGTCTGCTGTTCGTTCATGGGAACGCTCCTTTCTAACGGTTGAATTTATCACATCGCGCATAAGCGCGGATGTTACGTCGTTTCGGCGGCCTCTTTGCGACGCAATTCGTCCAGAAGCTCCGCCTTGCGCGGGAAAAGCCTGTCCGGGACGCGTTCGAGATACTGCGCGGCGGTCAGAAGCCCGTCGCGGCGGAGCTCGCCCAGCATTTTCGTCGCGGCGGCTTCGTCGAACCGCGACGCCTCCCCCGCGTCCACCCGGAGGTTGAGCCACAGGCGCTTGAACACGCGGAAATCAAACTCCGTCGCGGCGCCGTTTATCACGGCGGGGCGCTTGCCGTAATAGGTGCCCATCATGTCCAGCAGAATGCGCCCGATGTCCTCCGCCCACTCGCAGAGCCCGGCGCGGACGTTCTCCAAGGGGATTTCCGCGTTAGTCTGCAAGAGCGCGAGCGCGGACGTGTTTTGGGGGTTGGCGTCGCCGAGTTGCACGCCGGACACGCCCAGACATTCTTTCGTGTACGCCATAGCCTTGTCGATAAGCGTAAAGATTTGGGCGCTCATTTCGGGGGCGGGAATCGCCCCGGCGACGGACGCGGCGCTTTGCCCCGGTTGGAGCCCGCGCACGGCGATAGCCTGCCCGACTTCGTTCGTCCACGCGGAGATTAAGTCGGCGTTGTAGGCGATTCGCGGGAACGCCATTAGCTGGATATGGCGCATGGCGGTTGCGAACAGGGTGTTGATGAAAATCTGGTTGGGAATCAGCCCCGTGACAAGGGCGCGCCCGTGGTACTGGTTCCTCTGCTTCTCCCAGTTCCCCCACGCGATTGGGTAGACGCTCAGCCCGGTGTCGATGTCCTCGTAAATCGCGGCGTCGCGGGTCGCTTTCGTGACATGCACGGTCGTTTCGCCGTCGGGGTTGCGGATTTTCTCGTAGAGCAGGACGTAGAGCGCCTTTTCCTCTCCGGCAAGTTCCAACTTGCCGCCGACGCCGGGGAAATCGGCGGTTTCCGCGTCGGGTTGGATGGTTTCGGGCATTTCGTCGGCATAGAACGGGGCGTCGGCGGTTTTGGGGGCGTCGGCGCGGCGTTGCGCCGCCTCCCGGCGGAGATTCTCCGGGCTGTCGCGGCCTACCAACAAAATCCACGGCTGATTTTCAACAGCGCGGTCGTGGGGGTTGCCGAACATGACGTTGATTCCGTCCGCAAGCTCCATGCGGATTTCGCCCCGGTGGGGTTCAAACGCGCCGTTGCCGCGATAGGGGCGCGCTTCCGGGTCGTACCAGAAGTGGGCGCAGTAGTCGCCGGTCTGGGCGCCGTCAAAGAGGGCGTCGCGGACGCGGTAGTCAAAGTGGAACTTCTCCAGAAGGTTCGAGATTTCGGCGTCGGCGAACGCGGCGGCGTCGGCGTTGCCGGACAGTTCCAGCGGCTCGGCGCGTATCCGCACGGCGGAGCTTGTCAGCGACGCGATAAACAGGCTTGCCACGCGCTTGAGGATGTTAAAAGTAGGCTTGGGGAGCCCGCGCATGGCGGGGGTGTTGGGCAGGTTCAGCCACTGGTTCCCGATGAAAAATTCCGTGTTGGTCTCGACAAGCCTGTACTGGTTGGGGGTAAGGCGGTTGTTGTAGTCCCGCCCGGATTCGTAAAGCCTCCATGCCCTTGTGCGGGCGCGTTCCGTCATAGGTCATCCCTCCTGTTGGCTCAGCCCGTAGGCGTCCGCGACGCCGTAATTTTGCAGTTTGCGGAAAGCGTCCTGTTCGTCTTGGGCGTCCTGCGGGATTTGGGGGGCGGGCGCGGAACTCTTGCGCGTCAGGCGGCACACGTTCCACCCGACAGCCGCGCCCAGTCCGAACAGCGACAGGCACGCCAACGCCCCGCAAAATCCGATTACAAAATACATAGCCTCTCCTTTCTAATAGCCGTACACGTCGTAGCAGTCGTTGTCGGCCAGTTCGCGCCCGTCCTCCGGCGGGGGCGCTTTCGGAAGCGTTTCCGGGTCTCTGGGAACGTCGCCGCTCTGCGAGAAGAGCCAGTGCAGGGCTTGCGTCGAACTGTCCACCATGTCGTCGTGCCGCCCCGACGGGAACGCCGTAAACTGTTCAAGATATGCCTCCAGCCACGGGGCGGATTTGGGCAGGCGGACGTGTCCGCTTTCGATGGCGGGCGACGCGCCGTAAACGCGGGAGCGCTTGTCGCCGCGAGGCTCGACCGGAACGCAGAACATTTCGCGCCGCAGGACGTTCAGAACCGCGCTTCCGTTGGCCTTGTCCTCAATGAGCACGGCGCGGGCGCCGGGGAAACGCTTCCGGGTTTCGCGGACGGCGGCGAGCGTCCCGACAAAATCCATGTGCTTGTTGACGCAGTCCAGCAGGTAATAATCTTCGCCGCGCTTGCCCCAAACCGTGATTGCAACAAAGTCGTTGCGCTCCCCGCCCTTAAAGGCGGCGTCCACGCTGACGCATTGCGTCCCGAATGTTTCCGGGGGCGCGTCGTAGAACTTCCACCAGTCGCGGCGGACGATGTTCCCGCGTTCGGCGCGGGGGCGGCACTGGTAGAGCGCGAGCCAAGCGCGCTGTCCGCCGGAAGGGTCGTTCAGGTAGGAGCGCTTGAACTGCGCGAGCCAGTCCGCGCCCTTGCCGAGCTCCGGGCAGAGCGCCGCGCCGGGGGCGCGCCCCATGGGGTCGCGCTCCTCCGCCTCGACCGGAAGCCGCAACAGCCGCACGTTCGTTTCCGTGCGCAGAATCCGCGCCGCCAAATCGTCCTCGTGCCACGGCGTCATAATGACGATGACTTTCGCTTTCGCCGCAAGGCGCGATTTCAAACTGTTGAGCCATTCCGCCCACAGCTTTTCCCGATACGCGGGGCTGTCCGCCTCCTCCCGGTTTTTAATCGGGTCGTCGATAATGAGCAAATCGGCGGCGTTGCCCGTGATTCCCGACATAATGCCCCGGCTGACAAGCCGCCCGCGCCGCCCCTCCAACTCGTACTCCGTAGCGCGGCGGACGCCGCCGAGCGTCACCCCGGAGAGCGCCGCGCCCCATTGCGAGAGCTTTTCGCGGTTGCGCCGTGCGAACCGCTCCGCGCTGTCCTCGTTGTAGGACGCCAGAATCACGCGGGCGTCGGGGTTGCGCAGGAGCGCCCACGCGGGCAGGGCTTCCGTCACGCTTGCGGATTTGCCGTGCTGGGGCGGCGTCTGCAAAATCAGGATGTCGTAGGCGTTGCCCGTGTCGGCCTCCAGAAACGCTTGCGCCTCCCGCGCCAGAAATTCCGAAAAGCGGGTGGGAATCCACGCCGCGCCGCCCGTGAGGCGGAGAAACCGTGCGTAATGGCGGCGGGCGAGTTCGCGCCGCGCCAGCTCCGCCCGGATTGCGCTACCCGTAGCCCCCCGGCGCCGCCTCCAGCATTGCGACAAGTTCGGCGTCGGAGTAGCGGGAAAACTCGCCGTCGGCGGGGTTGGGGGCGCGTTCCAGCGCGATTTCCCGTATCAGCTCAAAGGCGCGGATGACGGTGGCGCCGCCTTTGGGGGCGCCGCTTTTGGCGTCGGGCTGTCCGCCCGTGGCCTCGACAATGAGCGCGTCGGCGATACGGGCGCGGGTTTCGCCGTCGCGCAGGCGCTCCACGAGCTCCCGGCGCAGGTCGATTTCTTCCATACGGACGCCTCCCTTCTCAAAATAGAACTTATGTTCTATTCTATGCTCAAAAAAATAAAGCCGCGCTCCGGAATAGAACTTTTGTTCGATTCCATGCGCAAAGGATAGCACATTTGTTCTATATTTGTCAATCGGCAAAACGCACAAAAAGGTAAAGATTTTTACCGCGTTTTGACAGCCCGCGTCTTTACAGCCGCCGCGGCAAGCGCTATAATGCGGGAAATCGACACGGAACGCCAAAAAGCGAAGCGGCGCGGCGCGTCTTGACGGCAACCGCGCCGGGCGCTATCATTAGACGGAGGCAGAATCCGACACGGAACGGGGAAAAGGCTATGAAAACATCTCCAACCGCGCAACAACAAGCGCCGCAAAGCGGGAAGCGCGTCCGGAGCGGGTGGCGGCGCTATTGGCTCGCCATGGGGCTGTTGTGCCTTGCGACGCTCGCGCTCTCGTTGAGCGTCCGCCTGCTCTTCCCCCGCACGGCTTACATCACGCTCCCGGACAACATCGGCCTGACGTGGGGCGGCGCCCGCGACGCCCCGGAAGGGCTCCCGGCGGCGCTGGCGCTGGAAGTCACCCCCGACACCGTGCAAGCCGTCGTCGCCACGCTCTCCCGCCCGGAGCGCTACCGGCGGGAAATCACCGTCCGGCGGACGTGGAGCGGCGGCGAGCGCGACGCCGCGCTCTGCGCGACGGTCTCCGCGCCTTGGACGCGGGTTGACCGCGACATGCCCGACGGGCAGACCCGCCACGTTATCACCGACGGGCGCGTCGCTTACTTGTGGTACGACGGCGACGAAACAGCCCTGCGCCTCCCCGCCGGGAACATCGGCGCCGACGACGAGCAGTTGATTCCCACCTACGAGGACGTGCTGAAACTGCCCCGCGAGCGAATCGCCTTGGCGGACTACCACCGCATAGAGTCGGGCGTTGACTGCGTTTACATTGAGACCGCCCAAGAGGACGGCGTGAAGGAGCGCTACTGGATAAGCGTTTCTACGGGGCTTCTGGTCGCGGCGGAGCGGCTCGTGGAGGACAACAGCGTCTATTGGATGGAGGCGGGGGAGCCGGAGGAGCCCCCGGCGGACGCGTTCGCCCTGCCCGACGGAACCGCGCCGATACGGGGGCGCTAAAGCGCCCCTTCGAGAATGTGGAAAACTTTGTGGAAAATGTGGAAAACTTCGCGGAAACCCGCGAGCCGCAAGAGGAAAGGAGGGCGTCCGCCGTGCGTTTTGCCCGTTTAGCGAAAGAAAGCGCGCCCGGACGCGGAAAGCGAGGGGGAGACGTGAACGCGCAAGAAGCGCTGGACAAGCTCTTAAAGGCCTATTCGGTCTATTACGACGTGGAGCGCAAGCGCCCCGCGCCGCCGTTTGTCGCGGAGGCGGCGTTCCGTTCGCACGAGCGGCAGTATTTCCTTATCCGGAGCGCGAGAATTTCGGAGGCGGAATCCAACGAGTACGTATTTTTTGCCTTGGAAGAGGAATTGACGGCGCCGCTGTTGGGCGCCTTGGAGGGCGCGGCGTGGAACGCGGGGCTTGCCCGCGTCGCGCCGCACAAGGACCACCGCAACACCGACGTGACGCTCATCGTTTTGGCGTCGCGGGTCGCCCCGGACGCGTTCGCGCTCGTCCCGAAACTCAAACGCTACAAGAGCTATTTGTTCGGCTTTCAGGGCTGGAGCCATTTCCGCCTTGCCGTGATTGACGCCGACGCGGGCAAACTTGCCGTAAACGCGCAGGGAAAGACCTTGCGGAAGTTTTTGAAGCGCAACCTGAATTTGCGCTGAAAGACCCCCTCCGGCGCTTGCGCGCCGCCTCCCCCAAAGGGGGAGGTTTTGTCGCAACGCTTGGCGGGTGTGCGTCTCCCCCTTTGGGGGAGATGTCGCGCAGCGACAGAGGGGGTGAAAGCCGCGCTTGCGGATTGCGGGCGGGTGTGCTAAAATAGGACAAAAAGCGACGGGAGGCGGGACGCATGGAGCCGTATGAAGGGCGGGAGCCTTATATTTTCATCAGCTACGCCCGGAAGGACGCGGAACGCGTTCTGCCGTATCTGGACGCGCTGTCCGGCGCGGGCTACCGCGTCTGGTACGACGCGGGCATAAAGGCGGGCGAACACTGGACGGAAACGCTTGTGGAAAAAGCGGAGGCTTGCGCGGTATTCTGCCCGCTGTTTTCGGAGGCGTTCAACGCGTCCCGCTTCTGCTTTGAGGAGACGGAGTACGCGTATCGAAAGGACAAGCCCATTGTCCCGGTTTATCTGGAAGAACTGAAACCGGACGATTTGCGCCCGCTTTATCGGCTTTTGGAAAGCCGTCAACATTTGCGGCTGGACGATTGCAACCCCGCGCAGTTTGCGGAACGTGTGGAACGTGAACAGGCTTTCGCGCCGTGCAAAGTCCCGGAGTGGCATAAAATCGGGGAAATTCAATGGCGTTTTGTGGGCGGCGTTTTGACCATTGCAAAAAACGAGGATTGGTTTTTATCTCTCGGTTCTATCCCCTCTTACCAGTCCAACCCAGTTCATAGAGGCAGTACCGCTCCATGGATGCTGTACCGAGAGAAAATTCTCTCTGTGGAGGTTACGGACGATATTGACGAAATCGGCGACTTTGCTTTCTATGAATGCCAAAACCTGACAAAAGTGCGTATTGGCTACATCGTGACCGAAATCAGCGACTATGCTTTTTCTTTTTGTGACAGGCTTATGGATGTGTGCATACCCGAAAGTGTTACTAAAATCGGCAAGCGGGCTTTCTGGAATTGCATAAGTTTGACAAATGTACACATACCCAACAGCGTGACCATAATTGACGGGAGAGCTTTCGCGGGTTGCGAAATGCTAACAAATGTACGCATATCTGACAGCGTGACCGAAATCGGCGAATACGCTTTTGCGGGTTGCCACAGCCTGACAGATGTGTGCATACCTCACAGCGTGATTAAAATTCGCAAAGGGGTTTTCGCTACTTGCAAAAGCCTGACAAATGTACGCATACCCGATAGTGTGACAGAAATTAGCGACCTCGCTTTTGTGGATTGCAATAACCTGAAAAGCGTCGAGATTCCTGCTGGGGCGGAAGTTGGCTGGCAAGCATTCCCCGAACACACCCTTGTTATACGCCGCCCCGCCCCGTAACGGCGATAAAATCCGGCGTCCCCCGGACGGACTGCCCGCCCGGATTCGCAATATTACCAAATCAGGAAAGGATGAAACAAACTCATGCAGGCTGTGCTTATCATCGCGGCGGCCATTGCCATTCTGCTCGTCGGCTACGTGCTCTATGGCGGCTGGCTGGCGAAACAGTGGGGCGTCGACCCCACGCGCAAAACCCCCGCCAATACCATGCGGGACGGCGTGGACTACGTCGCGGCAAAACCCGCCGTCCTTATGGGGCACCACTTCTCCTCCATCGCGGGCGCGGGCCCCATTAACGGACCCATTCAGGCGTCGGTGTTCGGCTGGGTTCCCGTATTCCTCTGGTGCGTGCTGGGCGGCATTTTCTTCGGCGGCCTCCACGACTTCGGCTCCCTGTTCGCCTCCGTCCGCCACGACGGAAAGGGCATGGGCGAAATCATCAAGGACAACATGGGCAAACGCGCCGGGCGGCTCTTCATCGTGTTCGCGTTGCTCGTGCTCATCCTCGTTATCGCGTCGTTCGTGAACGTCGTCGCGGGCACGTTCGCAAGCGACCACTACGGAATCAGCGCGAACCCGTCCGGCAACGAGACAACGGCTATGATTTCCCTGCTGTTCATCGTCCTTGCCGTCGTGTACGGCGTCGCAACGAACCGTTTCGGGCTGGGCGTCCTCCCGGCGACTATCGCGGGTATCGTCTGCATTTGCCTTATGCTTGTCCTCGGCTTAAATGTCGGCGTCGCAATGCCCACCCTGCCGTGGATTGTCGTTATCTGCGCCTACATCACGGTTGCGTCGCTTGTGCCCGTGTGGATTCTCCTGCAGCCCCGCGACTACCTGTCCAGTTTCCTGCTCTACGGCATGATGATTTTAGCCGTTATCGGCATTCTGATTTCCGGCTTCACGGGCTCGGCTACGTTTGAAATCCCGGCGTTCGCGGGCTGGCGCACTGGAATCGGGACGCTTTTCCCGGTGCTGTTCATCACGGTAGCCTGCGGCGCGTGCTCCGGCTTCCACTCGCTCGTCGCCACGGGCACGACCTCCAAACAGCTCGACAGCGAGGCGGACGCCAAACCGATTGGCTACGGCGCCATGCTGGTGGAGTCCGCGCTGGGCGTGGTGTCGCTCATTGCCGTGGGCATGGTGTTCACGAAGTACGTCAACGGCGAATTTGGCTCGCCGTCCGTGGCGTTCGCGTCGGGCATTGCGACGATGTTCGGCGACGAAACGTCGGCGGTATACGGCACCGTCCGCGCCCTGCTGACGCTCGCCGTCTCCGTGTTCGCCCTGACAAGCCTTGACACAGCCACCCGCCTGAGCCGCTTCATGTTCGCCGAACTCTTCCTCAAGGAAGGCGAGGCGTCTTGGCGCGACGCTACGGGGATTCGGAAAGTCCTCGCTCATCCGCTTGTGGGCACGGGCATTATGGTCGTCATCGGCGGGACGCTGGGCGCGTTGAAGCTGTCGCAAATCTGGGCTTTGTTCGGCGCGGCGAACCAGTTGCTGTCCGGACTGGCTCTGCTGGCGGTCGCGGCTTGGCTGGGCAACGTCGGCAAGAACAATAAGATGTTCTACTTCCCCATGGCGTTTATGCTGATTGCCACGCTGTGCAGTTTGTGCCTGACGGTCAAGGCGAAATTCGGCTTAATCGGCGCGGGCGGCGCGATGTGGGGCGACTACTTCCAGCTTGTTTTCGCCGCCGCTATGGTCGTTCTGGCGGTGATTCTTGCCGTCGAGGGCATACAGACCATCATGGGACAGCGCAAGGGCGCGAAAGCCTGACACGCGCAAAAAATCGCCTCCCCCGCCGGGGGAGGCTTTATGTATTGCAAGTGCGCCCCGCGCATGGTATGCTCTGCGGGAAGGAGGGCGGCGTATGGAAACGATTACAAGGGTTGTCGCGCCGGAGGAGGACGGCTTGACGGTGCGGCGGTACCTGCGGGGGAAGCTGAAGTTTTCGGCGCGGGCGGTGTCGCGCCTGACGCAAGCCGAGACGGGCATACTGGTCAACGGCGAACGCGCCTTCACGACGCGGGAGCTCCGCGCCGGGGACGTTCTGCGCGTGGAGATAGGCGACCGCCGCCAGCCGAAAAAGCCGCTTGTCCCCGGAAACTGGCCGCTGGAAATCCTGTGGGAGGACGAGCACTTGCTGGTAATCAACAAGCCCGCCGGGATGACCTCCCACGCGTCGAACTTTGACCCCGACGCGCCGAACGTGGGCGGGGCGCTGGCGTACTTGCGCGGCGGCGGGTTTATTTTCCACCCCGCGAGCCGTTTGGACCGGGGCACGTCGGGCATAATGGTCGTGGCGAAAAGCGGCTATATCCACGACCGCCTGCGGCGCGCCATGCACAGCGGCGCGTACCGCCGCGAGTACCGCGCTATTTGTACGGGGCGCCCGGAGCCGCCGCAAGGCGTCATAAATTTGCCGATAGGGCGCGACGAAAGCTCGGTTGTGGCGCGCATGGTGCGCCCGGACGGCGCGAAAGCTGTCACGGCTTACGAGACTTTGTCCGCGTCGGACGCGCCCGCGCTGTCGTTCGTGCGCCTGCGCCCGCGCACGGGGCGAACCCATCAGTTGCGGGTGCACATGGCGCACATGGGGTGCGCGTTGCTGGGCGATTGGCTTTACGGCGTCGAATCGCCCCTGATAGCGCGCCCGGCGCTGCATTCCTATCGCCTGACCTTGCGCCATCCCGTCGAAGGCGGCTGGCTCGAATTAACCGCGCCCCTGCCCGGCGACATGGCGCAAGTCTTGGGGCGGTATTTCAAACTGGGAGGAATTGAAAATGCTGACATGGTTGGTGACGTACCGTTGCAAGCCCGGACAGCGGGAGGCGTTCCGCAAGGCGATAGCGGAACTGGGGGTGCGCGAGACCTCGACGCACGAGAGCGGGAATCTGGGCTATGACTACTACCTTTCCGAAGCCGACCCCGACGCGCTGTTATTGGTGGAGCGCTGGGCGGACGGCGCGTCGCAAGCGGCGCACACGTGGACGGAGACCTTTTCCGCCTTGCAGGAATTGAAAGCGCAATACTGCGACGAAGTGGAAATAGAAAAATATGAGCGGGACTAAACCAAGTCGCCGCTTGAATCCGTGCGCAAGGGGAGTTCGCGGAAAATGGCGTCCTCGGCGGCGCGGTACTCCGTAGCCGTGCGGAAGCGGCGCATATCCTTGTTTAAGCGGCGGTTGTCGTCGAAAAGGTGAATCAGGTAGAACCACACTTCCCGCATACGCC
Organism: Oscillibacter sp.; assembly: GCA_017527365.1. Classification (GTDB taxonomy): domain Bacteria; phylum Bacillota; class Clostridia; order Oscillospirales; family Oscillospiraceae; genus Oscillibacter. The sequence goes on along the minus strand of JAFXQD010000031.1, from coordinate 13,351 downwards.
GCGCCGCAAGCCCCGTTTGCCCGTCGTAAAAGCGCGTGTAGGCGTCGAAAAGCGCGGCTGTAAATTCGCGCAGTTCGCCCCGCGACGCCGCCGCGCCGCCTTTGAGCTTGCGGAACAGCGCGGGGTCGGCGACAGCCCCGCGCCCTATCATGACCGCGTGGGCGTCGGGGAAACGCGCCGCGAACCCGGCGATTTCCCCCTCTGTGCGCAGGTCGCCGTTGTACTCCACGGGGTTCTTGCTTTCTTTCAACGCCAACTCGAACGCGTCATAGTAAAGCGTTCCGCTGTACTTGTCTTTCCTGACACGCGGATGTAATATCAGGCTTTTGAGCGGGTAGCGGTTGAAGATTTCCAACAGGCGCGGGAACTCGTCGGGGCTTGCGAAGCCGACGCGGGCTTTCACCGACAGCGGCAGGCATAATTTCCCGCAGGCGCCCTCCAGCATTGCTTCCAACGCCTCCGGACGCGCAAGCAGTCCCGCGCCCTTGCCTTTCGCCGCGACCGTCCCCGACGGACAGCCCGCGTTTAGGTTCAGCTCCGTATAGCCCATGTCCCGCACGGTTTCCGCCGCCCACAGCAAGTCCCCGGCGCGGTTCGCCATCACTTGCGGCACAAGAACCGCGTCCGGGTTGTTTTCGGGAAGCAGTTCCACGCGTTCGCGCTTGGCGAGCAGATGTTCTTTCGCGGGGGAGAAGTACGGGATAAAGAGGCGGTCGGCACCGCCGAAATAGCGGGACCATACGCGCCTGTAGACGGCTTTCGTAATGCCGTCGAGGGGCGCGAAATCATAGCGTTGAATCATGATGAAATATCCTATTCTGTCGAATTTTCCGCAAAACCGCTTGACAAGAGAAAGCGCAAAGCATAATTTTAGGTTGAAACAACGGAGCGGGCATAGTTTTGCGGACAAGTAGCGGAGCGGCGCGGTCGAGCCTTTGGCGGCTATGGTTGCGCCGCCGTTTCTATGCGCTCAGGACGCTTTGATTCCCGTCGCGGCGCTTACTCCGTCTGGAATTTGTCGCTTCCGCCGCGCACCGGACGGAAAACGGCGGCGCCCCGTTCGGCTTTGCGAAACCTATTGTAGGCGATTTATGCGGGCTTGTCAAGCGCCGCACACCCGCCCGATTTTTTCGGAAAAACGCCGTTTACAATTCGGTTTGGATGTGCTATCATAGGGCGGCGCGGTCGAAAACACCCCGCGCAGAAGGAAGTATGCCCTATGATACGGAAAACCCCGCGCCCCATGATTGGCGCCGCGCTCTTCGCGCTGTTCGCGCTCTGCTTGCTCCTCGGCGTGTTCTACGGCGACAAGGTCGTCTGGAAGTTCAAGCTCGACCCCTACCGCCAGCCCATGCCGATTCTCATGTACCACCATATGCTCCCCGACGGCTCCGACTGCAACGACATGACCGTCACGCCGTCGAAACTGCGGCAGGACTTCGACTACATCCGCAAGCAGGGCTACGCGCCCGTGCTCCCCCGCGAACTGCTCGACCCCGATTCCCTCCCCGACAAGCCGATTTTGATTACCTTTGACGACGGCTACGCAAGCAACTACAATCTGCTTTACCCCATTCTGCAAGAGTACAACTTTAAAGCCGTCATTTGCCCCATTGTCTGTATGCCCGACCTGCTGGCGACGGAGTTCTGCTCTTGGGACATGTACCGCGAAATGGTTGCGTCGGGGCTGGTGGAAATCGGCTCCCACACGTACAAGCTCCACAATCTGGACGCAAACGGCGCCTACAAGCCCGGCGAGGCGAACGGAATCCGGCGGCTTGACGGCGAGACCGACGCGGAGTTTCAGGAGCGCGTCCTTGACGACATCCAAAAGAGCTACGACCGCCTGTCGGAAGAGCTGGGCGCCGCGCCGACGTGTTTCGCCTACCCGTTCGGCGTGCGCGAGCCCGACGCCGACGCGCTCATTGACAGCCTCTTTCCGGTCTCCCTGCTGACGTGGTCGGACACCGCCGACCTGTACAACGGAACCAAGCGTATGCCCCGCTGGACCGTCACCATGTGGGAGCCCGTCTATAATCTGTTCTAAGGGGCAAACTGCGGGACAGGGAATTTTCCCTGTCCCCAAACGGGCAAATTTCCCCTGTACAAATCCGGCGGACGGCGCTATAATCCCTATCCGCATTATTCGGGAGGAGGCTTTCAACATGAAACTGACGATGAAAAATATTGGCGTCATTCGGGACGCGGAAATCGAACTGGACGGAATCACGGTTCTGGCTGGCCTCAACGGCACGGGCAAAAGCACGGCGAGCAAGGCGCTCTATAGCACTATCGCGCCTTACGCGAATTTGTCCAAACGCGTTGATATTGAGCGTCAAAAAAGCATTAACAGGACAATCTTTTTCTTTTTGAACCGCTCTGAACGAGCCTATTCGCGTATAGTTGAACTTTCCCCCAGTCTTGCAAGCAAACTCCGCCCCATTCCTGAGCGGTATGAGGAGTGGGTTGAGTTATTCCCGGAATATCTGGACAACGATTCCGCATGGGCAAAGGAAGCCTTTCCAAATTTTCTTGAACAACTGCGGAATGCTGTAAACAGACCCAATACGGATTATGTTCAATATCTGGCGAACATAAAAATTCAAGCCGTATTTAACAAGCAAATCAATACAATCGGCTCTCCGTTGTCCGGAGAAATTTCACTGACAATAGGAGAGAAGCCTCAAACCGTATGGATGAAAATAGCAGGAAACGAAATCACGGAGTATAGAGGGCAAAACATCAACGCAAGCCAACCCATCTATCTTGATACGCGTCATGTATTAGACGGGTTAAACGGATATAGCCTGCACAAAGAAGCCCCTTATAACTCCGAATTGTACCGCTTTTTGAGGGATTCTGGTTTTGAACAAACTATTGAGGAATATGAAAGCTATAGACGCATTTCAGAATTGATTGCTTCCGTCATTTGTGGAAGGCTGACCATTTCCTCTTTCGAGGATTTTATGTTCAAGGACGACCATTTTCCTGAGCCTGTTTTCCTGCGGAACGTTGCGTCGGGCAACAAGACGTTCGCGGTTTTGCAACGCCTGATTGAAAACGGCGCGTTGCACACAAACACGGTTTTGATTATCGACGAGCCGGAAAGCAACCAACATCCGCAATGGCAGTTGAAATTGGCGGAAACGCTGGTCATTCTGCATAAGGAATTAGGCGTCCGGCTGTTCCTGAACACCCACAGCACCTATTTTCTCCGCGCCATTGAGGTCTATTCCCAGCGGTACGAATTGGCGAGCCATTGCCATTACTATCTGACGCAACCCGCCGAGGACGCGGAAGGCTTATACCATATCCGCAACGCGGACGGCGAAACGAAACTGATTTACCGCGAGTTTTATCTGCCCTTTGAGGAACTGTAAGCATGGACATCCGATTAAGACTACAGGACTACTGGAAAACCTTGTCCGACGCGTCTTATGATTCCAACGCGAAGGCATCCCTGATAGACAGTCCGCATAAGGCGTATAAACTGGACGGAGTAACCGCGAAGGTCTGCCAGAAACTGCGGGGCGGCATGACGCTTTCAGGATGTGACGCCTACTTGAAAAACAACGGCGTCCACTGGTTTATTGAGTTCAAAAATCAGGAGCCCAAGGATATAGACCCGGAAGACATTCGGAAGAAAGCCTATGACAGCGTTTCCACTGTGAGAATGGCGGTTGACCAGACCATCACGCTGGATAATCTATGCCAAAACGCCGTGTTTCTGGTCGTGTATCGGGACGAGGAGCCGGCAACGGAGGACGCCATAGAGCGAAAAACCGCCGAATTTGCTGGAATGAGGCATATCCGCTGGAAATTGGGACAAATCGAGGGAAAGTTGTACCGCGAGGTACATACTATCCCCGTAACGAAATTCCGTGAAGAATGGATTCCGCGCATATGGGGCGGGGAAATTTAGCGCATTCCGCGTGAAACTAAGGAGCGTGACAATATTTATGAAGGAACAACTGGAAGCGATTCTGAAAGCGGCGACGGACGCCATACGGGACAGCGGCGCGGCGGCGGATTTGGAAGCCCTGCGCGTGAAGTACCTCGGCAAGAAGGGCGAGCTGACCGCCGTGCTCAAGCAAATGGGCAAACTGGCGGCGGAACAGCGTCCGGCGATGGGCAAAATGGCGAACGAAGTCCGGGCGGCGCTGGAGGCGGCGTTGGAGGAGCAGGCGGCGGCGCTGGCGCAAAAGGCGCTGGAAACGCGCCTCGCGCTGGAAACCGTCGACGTGACGATACCGGGCAAGCCCGTCGAGACGGGACACCGCCACCCCATGTATATCGCGCTGGACGAGTTCAAGGAAATCTTTATCGACATGGGCTTTGAGGTCATAGACGGCCCCGAAGTGGAGCTCTCCGACTACAACTTTACCAAGCTGAACACCCCCGCCGACCACCCCGCCCGCGAGTGGACGGACACCTTTTATCTGGACGCCGATTCCCGCACGTTACTGCGCACCCAGACTTCCCCCATGCAGATACGCGCAATCGAGCGTTACGGCGTGCCAATCCGCATGATTTCGCCGGGGCGCGTCTACCGCAAGGACGAGGTGGACGCCACGCACTCCCCCATGTTCCACCAGATTGAGGGGCTTGTGATTGACAAGGGCGTGACGATGGCGGACTTGAAGGGCACGCTGAACGCGGTCATACGGGAGATTTACGGCGCGGGGACAAAGACGCGCTTCCGCCCCCACCACTTCCCGTTCACGGAGCCGAGTTGCGAAGTGGACGTGCAGTGCCACAAATGCGGCGGGAAAGGCTGTCCGACGTGCAAGGGCGAGGGCTGGATTGAGGCGTTGGGCGCGGGCATGGTTCACCCGAAAGTGCTGTCCGGTTGCGGCGTTGACCCGGAAACCTACTCCGGCTACGCGTTCGGGTTCGGGCTGGAGCGCCTTGCAATGGCGCGGTACAAAATCAGCGACTTGCGGCTTATTTTTGAGAACGACATCCGCTTTTTGGAGCAGTTCTAAGGAGGCGAGAACGTGAAACTTTCCAGAAAATGGCTCAACGAATTTGTAGACCTTTCCGACATCGGCGACCGGGAGTTTTCCGACGCCATGACGATGAGCGGCTCCAAAGTCGAGGGCACGGAGAACCTGAGCGAAACGGTGAAAAACGTGGTCGTGGGGCGCGTAATTTCCATGGAGCGCCACCCCGATTCCGACCATATGTGGATTTGCAAAGCCGACGTTGGACAGGAAAAGCCCGCGCAAATCGTCACGGGCGCGTGGAACGTGCACAAGGGCGACTTGGTTCCCGTCGCGTTGCACAAAGCCGTGCTGCCCGGCGGCAAGACGATAGAGCGCGGCGAACTGCGCGGCGTTATGTCGGAGGGGATGTTCTGTTCCCTGAAAGAGCTGGGGCTGACGGCGGAGCACGACTATCCGGAAGCCGTCATAACCCCCGCCGCGATTCTCAACGACTACCGCCCGATTCGCCCGGAAAAGCCGTCGATTCCCGCCGAACTCACCCCCGGACAGAAAATCGGCGGCGCGGTTATCGCCGCCAAGGTCTCCGCGCTGGAAAAGTACGCATACGGCTGTTGGCGCGCCATGCTGAATATCGGCGGCGGCGAAATGGAGACGGACGAAAGCCGCTTTTCCAATCTTCACGTCGGGGATTTTGTGGCGTGGGACGCGGAACGCCACGACATTTGCTCCCTTGCGGACTTGAAAGCCGAACAGCGCGAGTTTCCGCATTGCATTTCTGACGGAATCTGGATTCTTTCGGGCGAACACAATCCCGGCGACGATATTGCCGCGCTTATCGGCGCGGACGACAGCATTGTAGAGTTTGAAATCACGCCGAACCGCCCCGACTGTTTAAGCGTCATCGGGCTGGCGCGGGAGGCGGCGGCGACGTTCCGCCGGACGCTGAAACACCATAAGCCGGAAATCAGGGGCGGCGGCGGGAACGTCGCGGAACTGCTGGACATCGAGATTGAGGACGGCAACTTGTGCCCCCGCTACACGGCGCGGCTGGTCAAAAACGTGAAAATCCGCCCGTCGCCGGAGTGGATGCGCGAACGCCTGCGCAATTCCGGCGTAAGACCCATCAACAACATCGTTGACATCACCAACTACGTCATGCTGGAATACGGCCAGCCCATGCACGCCTTTGACTTTTCGTGTGTGGACGGCGGGAAAATCGTCGTGCGCACGGCGCGGGAGGGCGAGACCATTCAGACGCTTGACGGGGCTGTCCGCAACCTGACCCCCGACATGCTGTGCATTTGCGACGCGCACAAGCCCGTATGCGTGGCGGGCGTCATGGGCGGCGCCAACAGCGAGATTATCGGCGACACGGCCATGGTACTGTTCGAGTCGGCGAACTTTAACGGCGCGTCGGTGCGGCGCACGGCGGCGGCGCTCAACATGCGCACGGAAGCCTCGTCGCGGTACGAGAAGGGGCTTGACCCTATGAACACCTTCCGCGCCGTGCAACGCGCCTGCGAACTCGTGGAGCAGTTGGGGGCGGGCGAAGTCGTGGACGGGCTTCTGGACGCTATCGCCGCCGACAAGCCGCCCGTCACGCTGAAACTGGAGCCGCACAAAATCAACGGGCTTTTGGGGACGCAGATTTCGGGCGACGAAATGCGCCGGATTCTTACGTCCTTGGAATTTAAGGTAGACGGCAACAGCGTTTCCGTGCCCTCTTGGCGCGGCGACGTGGGGCATTATTCCGACTTGGCGGAGGAAGTCGCCCGCTTCCACGGCTACAACGAAATCCCCGACACCCTCTCTTCCGGAATCAACGCCCGGCGCGGCTTCAATCCCGAACAGAAGGCGGAGCGGCTCTTGGGGCAAATCTGCCGTTCCTGCGGCTACAGCGAGATTATCACGTACTCCTTTATCAGTCCGGCGGCTTACGACAAAATCCGCCTTCCGGAAGATTCCCCGCTGAGGAAGTCGCTGAAAATCCTGAACCCGTTAGGCGAGGACCGTTCCGTCATGCGCACGACGGTTTTGCCGTCCATGCTGGAAACGCTGGCGCGGAACTGGAACTACCGCAACAAGTCCGTAAAGCTCTACGAACTGGGGCGGACGTACTCCCCCCGCGCCGACGGGCTTGCCGACGAGCCGAAAACGCTCTGCCTTGGCGCGTATGGCGCCGACATGGACTTTTTCAAGCTCAAAGGCGCGGTCGAGGCGTTGCTGTCGGGAATGCGGATTTCCGATACGAGCTACGCGGCGCAACCCGCGAACGCGTCCTATCATCCGGGGCGCTGCGCGGACGTATACGCCGGGAATCAGCTCTTGGGCGTTCTGGGACAGATTCACCCGTCCGTCGCGGAGAATTACGGCATTGACGGCGAACTGTACGCGGCGGAACTGTCTTTCGAGGCGTTGTATGACTGCGCCGGGGGCTTGCCGTCCTACGAGCCCCTGCCGCGCTTCCCCTCCGTCCCCCGCGACATCGCCCTTGTGTGCGACAAGGCGACGCCCGTCGCGGACTTGCAAAACGTCATCCGGCAGTCGGGCGGCGAACTGCTCAAAGGCGCGGGGCTGTTCGACATCTACGAGGGCGCGGGGATTCCGTCCGGAAAGAAAAGCGTCGCGTTCAACCTGACGTTCCGTTCCGACGAGCGGAGCCTGACCGCCGCCGAAGTCGAGGACGCCGTGCGGGGCATTCTGGACGCGCTCAAAGAGGAGTTGAACGCCGTCTTGCGCTGAAAGCGGCGTCGCGGAAACTTGAAAAGCCCTTCCCCGCACGGGGAAGGGCTTCTTGCGCGTCACGTCTCTAATTTTACGATGTTGTCATAGAGCAGAATGTAGCGGTTTTGCACGGCGTAGTTGCCGTGATAGTGCCCGAAGAACCAGCAGTCGAACGCGCACTTGTCGGCGACTTCCTGCAAAAAATCGGTCAGGCGGTTGGGCAGATAGGAGCCCTGCGCCTGCGCTTCCGTCAGGTCGAACAGGCTTTGTACGGAAGTCGGGGCGCAGTGCGTCACGACGTAATCCACGCGCCAAGCGGCGCGGTCAAGCGTATCGCGGGCGGCGGCGTATTCGGCGTCGTTGGGCAACTCCTCCGGCCACCACGTTTCGCCGCGTATCCAGTAGACGTTTTTCCGGTACTCGTGCCACTTGCGCCGCACGGAAAACAGCGGGTCGGCGCGTTCTAAAATCGGGATGTCCCGGCTGCTTGCGCCGCCCATCGTGAAGAAGCGTTTGCCGTCCAAGTCGAAAATCTGCCCGCGCCGCAACAGCCGCACGGACGGGCGGACGGCGCTTGTCAGCCCGCCGCGCCACTCCTCAACCGGATACGCCGCGAGGCGCGCAAAATTTTCGTGGTTGCCCGATACGAACAGCGTAGAAAAGGGGCGGGCGTCGAGCCAGTCCAAAAGCGCCTCTTCTTCCGGGGAGCCGTCCCAGACGCCGCCGAAGTCGCCGCAGATTATCATGTAATCGTCTTTCGACATGCCCGCCTGTCCGGGGAACGCGTCCTCCCGAAAGCGGGAGAAGTCGCCGTGCGTGTCGCCCGTCACGTAGACCGCCATGGGGCGCCTCCTTTGCTCTGAAAAGGGAGAAAGCCCTTTCCCGTGCGCGGCGGACAGGGCTTTCTTGATTCGTCAGTCCACGATGTCCACGGAGACGCGCACGCCGGAACGCTGTCCGCAGGCGTAAACCAGCTTGCGGATTTCGCGGGCAATGCGCCCTTGGCGCCCGATGACTTTGCCCATGTCGTCGGGGGCGACGCGGAGCTCCAGCGTCACTTCCCCGTCGCGCTCCGCCTCCGTGACGCTTACGTCGTCGGGGTGTTCCACGAGGTTGCGGGCAATGTAGGCAAGCAGTTCTTTCATGCCGCGCCTCCGGAATCAGCCCAGAACCTCTACTTTTTTCAGCAGGGCGCGGACGGTGTCGGTGGGCTGGGCGCCGGACTTAATCCACGCCTTGGCGCGTTCGGCGTCAATCTTAATCGCCGCCGGGGACACGCAGGGGTTGTAGGTGCCGAGCTCCTCGATAAAGCGCCCGTCGCGGGGGAAGCGGGAGTCGGCGACGACGACGCGGTAGAAGGGGGCTTTCTTGGCGCCCATGCGGCGCAGTCTGATTTTAACCATGGGAATGACCTCCGAAAATATCAACGATAATCTATTATAAACGCGTGGGGCGCTTATAGCTATGGGGTTATTTCAGGCGCTTTTTCCGCCCGAAGCCGTACATGCCGCCGCCGGGGTTTCCGCCGCCGCGGGGGGGCGCGAACCCGCCCTTGCCGCCCTTGTTGGGCTTGCCGCTTTTCTTGCGCCCGCCGCCCGTCATTTGCCGGGTGAACTCCTTGAGCATTTCGTACTGCTTCAACAACAGGTTTACGTTCGTCACGTCCTGCCCGCACCCGGCGGCAATGCGCCGCTTGCGGCTTGCGCCCAGAATCTGCGGGTTCTCCCGCTCCTCCGGCGTCATGGACTGTATGACGGCTTCCATGCGGACAAACTGCTTTTCGTCTATGTCGACGCCCTGCAACTGCCGCCCAATCTGTCCGGGGAGCATTCCCAACAAACTGCTCAGGTTGCCCATGTTGCGCATTTGTTGCAACTGCTCGTAATAGTCCTGCAAGGTAAACTGGTTTTTGCGCAGTTTCGCCTCTAATTTCGCCGCCTGCTTCTCGTCGTAGGCGGCTTCCGCCTTCTCGATAAGCGACAGAATGTCGCCCATGCCCAGAATGCGGGAAGCCATGCGGTCGGGGTGGAAGGGCTCTATCATGTCGAGCTTTTCGCCCGTGCCGACAAACTTAATGGGCTTGCCCGTGGCGGCGCGTATCGACAGCGCCGCGCCGCCCCTCGCGTCGCCGTCCAGCTTGGTGAGCACAACGCCGTCAATGCCGAGCGCGTCGTCGAACGCGGTCGCGGCGTTCACGGCGTCCTGCCCGGTCATGGCGTCCACGACAAGGAGGATTTCCTGCGGCTTGACCGCCGCCTTCATCCGCCGCAACTCGTCCATGAGCTTTTCGTCCACGTGCAAGCGTCCGGCGGTGTCCAGCAGAATGAGGTCATAGCCCCGGTCTTTCGCCTCTTTCAAGGCGTGTTCGGCGATTTTCACGGGGTCGCCCTGCCCCTCGTCGAACACGGGCAAGCCCAACTGCCCGCCGACAACCCGCAACTGTTCGATGGCGGCGGGGCGGTACACGTCGCAAGCCGCCAGCAACGGGCGCCGCCCGTTCTGCTTGCGCAACATCCCGGCGAGCTTGGCGGTGGTCGTGGTCTTGCCCGCGCCCTGCAAGCCCACCATCATCACGACGGTGGGACCGTTCGGCGCCGTCGACAGCTTCGCCGCCGCGCCGCCCATGAGCTTTGTCAATTCCTCGTTGACAATTTTCACGACCTGTTGGGCGGGGGTCAGGCTGTCCAGCACGTCCTTCCCGACGCAGCGCTCCGTGACCGCCGCCACGAAATCCTTGACTACCTTATAGCTAACGTCGGCTTCCAACAGCGCAAGCCGCACTTCGCGCATGGCGTCGCGCACGTCCTTTTCGGTCAGCCGCCCCTTGCCGCGCAGACGCTTGAACGCCGCGCCGAGCTTTTCGGTCAATCCCTCGAAAGCCATGGCCTCACTCCTTCAGCGCCCCGACGGCGTCGGCAATGCGGTCGGCGAGTTCGCCGATTTGCGGGTCAAAATAGTGCAGGGCGTTAATCTCCTTGATTTTCGCCGACGCGGAGAGGATTTCGTCCAGCGCGGGGCGCTGGGACTGGAAGCGCTTAACGATTCCGGTCTTGTCCTCGACCTCCTGCATGGCGTTCTCGGCGCGGACAATCACGTCCCGCACGCCTTGGCGGGTAATGCCGTTGTTCTCGGCGATTTCGGCGAGGGACAAGTCCTCGTTATAGTAAAGGTCGAAAAACTCCTTCTGCCGGGGGGTGAGCAGTTCGCCGTAGAAGTCGTAGAGCATGGACATCCGGTATGTCTGGTTTTTCACTGGCAATCGCCTCTTTTCTGTGAAGTTTCGCGCCTTTACAAGACGCTTACAGTTTACATGAAAAACAAGGGGTTGTCAAGAGGCATTCCCGTTACAATCCGTAAACAATTTATGAACGAAGAGAGACAAAATGGGAAAAAGGGTAAAGAAAGCCGATAAAAAGGGGGAAAACGGGGAATTTTGCGGAAAAGGGGGCGTGTAAGGGAAAATTGCTTTTCACGGCTTCCGCTCCGCCGACGCAAACCCCGCCAACCTGTCAAGGCTGGCGGGGCTTATTTAAATTTAGGTAGCCGCTCCATCCCTCCGGGGAAAACGTCGCGTCATTCATCCGCCATTCTCTCCAAGGTCTCCATGCTGACGCGGATTCCCTTCCCGGCTCTGATTTCCTCCATGCCGCGCCTGTGGATTTCCTCCATTTCCTCTTCCGTGTACAAGTCCGGGTCGGGCTTGGCGTTGCGCACAGTCCGGCGCAGGAACGCGGTGACGGCGCTGGTAATGTCGCCCCCCATGCCCTGCAAGACCGCTTGCGCCTCGTCCGCCAAGCCTTTTTCAATCTGGATGCTGTACGACTGCATTGCTCTCGCCGCCCTTTCATGCCTCGAATTATAGCGCGGGGGCGGAGGGTTGTCAAGAATTTTCGCCCGCCCCCGTCCGAACGACGGAAAACGGGGCGTCCGGAAGGCGCGGCTTTTGCATTTGTAACAATATTGAAATATTCGCCGATTGGTTTCCACTTTGACTTGAATGTTACCCTTTTGTCACTTTTTAACCGGATTTTGTTCCGTTTTTCTTATCCCATTTCCTTCCATTTCCCTGTTTTCGGACGAATTTCCGCTTTTTGGCTTGACAAACCCCGCCTTTTCGGTTATACTGTGCGCAACTTCAAGAGGTAACAAAAAGTAACAGGTTGTTTCCGCATGGGAGCGGCCGGAAATCGACTGGAGGTTGTAGCATGGAAAGCGGAAAAAAGAGAGGACAGCGCCGTTGGGGCTGGCTGCATAAGGCGGTCACGCTCTCCGCCGTGTTGGTCGTCCTGTTCTCCGCCCTGTCCGCCGCCGGGTGGGCGGACGCCCTGTATATCCTGACCGGAGTGGAAGATACCGCCATCGTATTAAAAGAGGACGCTTACGTCTCCGCGCTGTCGTCGAAGCAGGTCTATTTGACCGAGACGGGCAGCAGCCGCGACGTGATTCTGACCGAAGGGCAGGACGTGACCGTCCGCCACGGCGACGAGGTTCTTACCGCGGTGTCCAAAGAAGAGCGCGTGTCCGCGCTGTTGGACAGAATGCGCGTCGAAATGTCCCCGCTTGAAATGATTGCCGTGCACGTCAAGGACGAGAACAACGTGGAAATCGTCATCAGCGAGGATTTGACCTATTACGACCGCGAAACCACGGCGGCGCCCCGCGAGACCGTCCGCGTGCCCAGCGACAAGATTCCCGTCGGCACGGAGCAGGTCGTGCAGGAGGGCAAGGACGGCGAGCGGACTTGCGTTTATGAAGTCACGTGGTCGGGCGGCGAAATGCTTTCGCGGCAACTGGTCGAGGAAGCCACCAACAACGCGGTGAGCCGCATTGTGGAATACGGCGTGGAGCCGGAGCCCGCCCCCGCCCCGGAGGAAAAGCCCGTCCCCGAACCCGACCCGGAGCCCGTCGTTAAGACCCCCGCCAACAATTCCAGCCTTCCCATGGACAAACTGGTGGACGTTGTCAAGAACGGCAACGGCGGCGGAACGCTGGTGTTCAAGTCCGGGCGCACGGTGAAGTTCAAGGCCATCAAGAACATGACCGCGACGGCGTACAACAAGGACGAGCCGAAAGTGGGCACCATCACGGCGAGCGGGACGAAAGTCCACAAGGGCGTCGTGGCGGTCGACAGGCGCGTGATTAAGCTGGGCACCAAGATGTATATCGTCGCCAGCGGCGGCTACGAGTACGGCTACTCCGTGGCGGAAGACACGGGCGTGTTCGGCAACGTCATCGACCTGTACTTTGAGAGCTACAAAGGAATGCAACAGTTCGGGCGCCGCTCCTGCACGGTGTATATCCTTGAGTGACAAAAAAACCTGCGGCGTCTCCCGGAAGCGATTCCGGGAGGCTTTTTTATCGGCGTTATTGTCAACCTTTTCAAAAATAACGGTTGACAATCTCCCCCGGACGCGCTATAATGTCCCGCAACAATCCCTTTCGGAAAGGAAGTATCCCCTATGACTGAATCGACCGCCGCGCCGCGTTTCCGCGCCTTGGATATGGCCTATATCGCGCTGTCCGCCGTGCTCATCGCCGTGTGCGCGTGGGCGTCCGTGCCGCTCCCAAAACCGTTCGTCCCGTTCACTATGCAGACTTTCGGCGTGTTCGCCGCGCTGATGTGCCTCGGCGGGCGGCGCGGATTTTACGGCGTCCTTGTCTACCTGCTCTTGGGCGCGATT
>JAFXQD010000030.1 GCA_017527365.1 Oscillibacter sp. | reverse complement strand
CTGTTCCGCGTGGGAAAGAAATTCCTTTCGCAGTGGGAGGGATAGCCCATGTATAACCGCTACATCCGCAACGACCGGGGCACATACACGCGCATCACAGAGGACGACGGAGACAGCCGCCGTCCTCAAAACGCGCCGCCCCCGCCGCCGCCCGAACCCGCGCCGGGAGTTCTGCCGGACGCCCCGCCGCGACCGTCCGCGCCGCCGCGCAATCCCCCGCCGCCAAAACCGCCGGGGCACTCCGCGAACAGTCCGCCGCCCCGCAACCCGCCGCACGGCGACGGCTTGCAAGGCTTCCTGCGGAATCTGCTCCATACGGCGCATACGGAAAACGTGGACACGGGCGACCTGCTCGTTTTATGCCTGCTGTTCCTGCTCTACCGCGAGGGCGCCGACGAGGAAACCCTTGTCGCGCTCGCCCTGCTCCTGATTCTGTGACGGAAAACTTTTTCCCGTCAAAGCGCCCAAACTTTCGCGGCGGATTCAAGATAAAATCCTCTATTCCCTTGCCCGCCAAAATGTGATAAAATAAGCGAATACAGTTTGGCAGTAGGAGCCGCCAACGGCGCGAAAAGGGAGAAAACCATGGACAGAATCGGCTTTGACAACCAAAAGTATCTCACCATTCAGTCGGAGCAAATCAAGAGGCGCATTGCGCGCTTCGGCGGAAAGCTCTATCTGGAGTTCGGCGGCAAGCTCTTCGACGATTACCACGCGTCCCGCGTCCTGCCCGGCTTCGAGCCCGACATCAAGCTCCGTATGCTCCGGCAGTTGAAGGAGGACGCGGAAATCGTCATAGCCATCAACGCCGCCGACATCGAAAAGAGCAAAATACGCGGCGACCTCGGCATTACCTACGACGACGACGTGCTCCGCCTTATGGATATTTTCCAGTCCCTTGACCTGTATGTCAGCGGCGTGGTCGTGACGCGCTATCAGGGGCAGAACGCCGCCGTCGACTTTTTGAAGCGCCTGCGGGAACTCGGCGTCCGGTGCTACTGCCACTACCCCATTGAGAATTACCCCGCCGACATCCCCCATGTCGTCAGCGACGACGGGCTTGGGCGCAACGACTACATCGAAACGTCGCATTCGCTGGTGGTCGTGACCGCCCCCGGCCCCGGAAGCGGCAAAATGGCAACCTGCCTTTCCCAGCTCTACCACGACTACAAGCGCGGCATGAAGTCCGGCTACGCCAAATTCGAGACCTTCCCCATCTGGAACCTGCCCCTGAAACATCCCGTCAACCTTGCCTACGAGGCCGCCACCGCCGACTTGGACGACGTGAACATGATTGACCCCTTCCATTTGGAAGCCTACGGAAAGACCGCCGTCAACTACAACCGCGATATTGAGACGTTCCCCGTGCTTTCCGCCATGTTCCGCCAGATTCAGGGCGATTCCCCGTACAAGTCCCCCACCGACATGGGCGTGAACATGGTCGGCGAGTGCATTATTGACGACGAGGCGTGTCAGGACGCGTCGCGCCGGGAGATTCTGCGCCGCTACTATATCGCCCGCGTGGAGCGCGTGCAGGGGCGCGGCGCCGACGAGCCTGTGAGGCGCCTTGAGCTGATTATGCGCCGGGGCGGGGTCGCACCCGAACTCAATCCGGCAATCGCCGCCGCGATTCGCAAGGCGGAAGACACCGCCGCCCCCGCCGGGGCTATGGTTCTCAACGACGGGCGCATTGTCACGGGCAAAACGTCCTCCACGCTGGGCGCGGCGTCGTCGCTGTTGCTCAACGCCCTGAAAGCCCTCTGCGGCATTGATTTGGCGATAGACCTCATTTCCACCATGGTTTTGGAGCCTGTCTGCCAACTCAAAACGCGCTACATGGGGCACCGCAACCCGCGTTTGCATACCGACGAAGTGCTCATGGCGCTGACCATCTCCGCCTTGACAAACCCGCTGGCGGACTTGGCGCAACGGCAGTTGCCGAAACTGCGCGGCTGCGACGCCCATTTTTCCGTGATTCTCAGCGAGGAGGACATCAGCCTTTTGCGGCAGTTGGGCATTAACGTCACCTGCGAGCCGCGATACGAGACCAAACGGCTGTACCATAAATAACAACTCAAAAGAAAGGACGCGGGGAAAATGTTCCGGAAAATGCGGCGGTTCAAGCAACAGTTGACGGGGGAGGAATGCGCGGAGATTCTGCGCCGGGAGCGCCGGGGCGTATTGGCTCTGCTGGGCGACGGCGGCTACCCTTACGCGCTTCCGCTGGATTTCGTCTATGAGGACGGCAAAATCTATTTCCACTGCGCGGCGGAGGGGCACAAAATCGACGCCATACGCCGTTGCGACAAAGCGTCGTTCTGCGTCACGGAGCGCGGCGACGCCGTGCCGGGGGAGTGGTGGCTGACCGTGCGGAGCGTGATTGCGTTCGGGCGCGTGCGGATTCTGGACGACCGGAAGGAAGTCCTGTCACGCGTCCGCGCTCTGGGCATGAAGTACGCGCCGCCGGAGTACGTGGAAAAGGAAATCCAGAAGGACGGAAAGCGCGTGCAATGCCTTGAATTTACCGTTGAGCATATGACCGGGAAGCGGGTCAATGAAAGATAATGAGCGTCATGTCATATCTCTGTTCGGATATTCCTCTGCCGGAATATCCCGCGCACGTCGCGGACAATCCGTCGAAAATGGAACTGCCGGAAGGCGTGCGCCTGATTTCAGCTCCGCAAGACGGCGAATCCCCGGAAATCTGGGCGGATACCGCGCCCTGTGACGAAAACGACGCGCTTTTTATCAGGCGCGTCAACGTCAGCGCGTTTCCGCGCTCTTCAAAGCCGTATTGCGCGGTTGTCGAATGGGATTCCGACGACGCGAACGCCGAACGGCTGATATGCTATATCCGGGAGCAATGTCAGCGGGGCGGTGAAGTGGAATTATGGCGCGTCTGGGCTGATAACGATACGCTGTCCCATAGAATCCGGAGCGTTGAGATTCCCGCAGACGAGCTTTCCTCGGAGGATTTGAAAGAATTGCACAGCCTGCCCGTCTGGGAACATCCGTTGACGGATTACCGCTACAAAATCACGGCTTGAAAACAGGAGACGCCAACTATGAAATCTAAGCCGAACCCGGACAAGCTGTTTCCGATTCCGGGCTACAATCAGGAAATCTACGTGAAGCCCGCCGTCAAAAATCCCAATATCATCGTCGGCGACTTTACCTATATCGCCGATTCCGAGTTTGAAAGCCACGTCACGCACCATTACGCTTTCATAGGGGACAAGCTGATTATCGGCAAGTTCTGCCAAATAGCGCGGGGCGTGGAATTTGTCATGAACGGCGCCAACCATCAGACGAACGCCGTCTCTACGTTCCCCTTCTACACGCTTGAAGGCTGGGATATGAACCCGCCCGCGCTTTCCGATTTGCCCTTGAAGGGCGACACCGTGATTGGAAACGATGTCTGGATTGGACAGGACGCGACGATTCTGCCGGGGGTGCGTATCGGCGACGGCGCGATTATCGGCGCGGGAAGCGTCGTCGGGCATGATGTCGCGCCGTATTCGGTGAACGTCGGCAACCCGGCGCGGGAAATCCGCAAGCGGTTCGACGGCGAACTGATTGCGTTATTATTACAATTCCG
>JAFXQD010000029.1 GCA_017527365.1 Oscillibacter sp. | reverse complement strand
GTTGCGATTTGCGTCATTGTCATTTTTCCTGTCCGGGGGCGTGTTCCGGCGCAATATCATTTACTTTGGGAAACCCTTCCCCCTGTCCCCCTCCCCAAAGGGGAGGGGGGACGCTTTTTTATGAGCTTTTCGTCTCTGTGTCTCCCCCTTTGGGGGAGATGTCACGCAGTGCCGGAGGGGGTTTTTATTAAAGTTAATGACATTGGTTCCGGCGCGCCCCCGCGATTCGTAGCGTTTTAGCTTGCCGCGCCGCTTCCAGGCGCCGCGTCCGTAATGAGCGCTTGTATCTGGTATTCGCCGCGCACGCCGACTTTCCGGTAGCCGGGCACCGTGATTTCGGCGGGGACGGCGTAGCTTCCGCTCGCCGAGGCGAAATCGTCCAAGTCGGGCGTCACCTGTATGTCGTCGCCCGTGACGCTCTGCACGGACTGCGCGGGGCCGTAAATCTGCACTTCAAGGCTTTCGGTCTCGATGACGACGGTTTTCCCCGCCGGAATGTCGTTTCCCGGAATAATATTCGTGGTCGTGACGGTCTTTGTCGCCATGTCCTTGAACGTGATTTCCAGCGTGGCGGTGGAAACCCCGCTCTGGTTCGCGCAGCCTTCGGGCGCGATAATCGCGTAAGTGTGGAACGTCCGCGCCCCGGAGCCGATTAAATCCGGAAGGCTCATCGTTCCAAGGTTGATTTCGTCCACGTCCTTCAAGACCGACGCCTCGCCCGAAACCGTCACGCTTTCCGGGCGGATAACATAGTTTACGTCGCTTTCGCGCACCTTGTCCCCGGTGATAAACGTGACTGTCAGCGGCAATGTTTTTGTCATATAAATCGGAAGCGTGGCGGTGATTTGCTTCGTTTTGAGGTAGAAGTTTTCCGCGTCCAAGGGCTCCCCGGACGCGTCGCAGAGCTGGCAGGCAAGCGACTGCGTGACGGTCTCCATGGCGGCGTCGCCCAGAATCAGCGACACTTTCGCGTAGGCGATATTTTGCAGTTCCTCCTCCTGCCCCTGCACGTCAATCGTATCCTGCGAAAGCCGGATTTCCCCGGCGGAGCAGCCGTCGGCGACCTTGCCGATGAGCTCGCAGCGCACGTCCACGGTTTTGTGGCTCATCTCCCCGACGTTCACGGTGGCGCTCTCCACGCTGTCCCGCGACACCGTGACGGCGAGCTTGGCGTACTTTTGGTTCGCCGTCAGGGTGGCGCGCCCCTCCTCGTTGAGGTAGGCGCGGTTGTAGCGGAGCGTCTGCGTCCCGGCGGACGTGATTCCGGTCAAGTCCACGGTCAGGCGGATTTTGGAGCGGTCCAACTGCACCGCCAGCAGGCGCGGGCCCTCGAAGGTCAAATCCACGGATTCCGTCGTGCCGTCGCTCAACAGCATGAGCCCCTTGTCCGCCAACTGCTCCTTGCCCAGATACTCAATGGGGATGTCGCGGATTTCCATTTTGGTCAGGTACGCGCTCCCGTTGTTCCCGTATTCGTCCACGTAAAACCAGATTCCCAGCGCCAGCGCGACGGCGATAAGCAGGTACAGCGCCCCGCCGTCCCTCGTTCTGCCCTCATTCATCGGTTTCGCCCCCCTTGCGTTTCAGGAGTTGGAAGGGCGGGAAACGCCGTTTGCGCGGCTCCGCCTCCTCCGGGGTCAAAAGCTCGTTGCGCAGGAGATTTTCCAAGGTCTCCGCTTTCAGGTGGCGCTTCAACATCCCGCCGTTGGCGACAGAAATCGCCCCGGTTTCCTCCGAGACAATCACGACCACGGCGTCGGAATTTTCGCTCATGCCGATTCCCGCCCGGTGGCGCGTCCCCAAGTCCCGCGACAGGTTCGCGTTCTTGCTCAACGGCAACACGCACCCCGCGCCCAGAATCCGCCCGTTGCGCACAATCACGGCTCCGTCGTGCAACGGCGCCTTGACAAAGAAGATGTTCTTGAGCAGTTCGCCCGACACCGACGCGTCCAGCGCCGTGCCGTTCCTCACAAACTCGTCGAGCTTGATTTCCCGCTCAAAGACAATCAGCGCCCCCGTGCGCGACTGGCTCATTTCCGCGCAGGCTATCACGGTTTGCGAGATGACCTGCTCCATCAGTCCCACGCTTACGGCGGGCGTCAGAATCGCCATGAACTTCCGGCTCCCCATCTGCTCCAGAATGCGGCGGATTTCCGGCTGGAACAGGATAATCAGCGACAGCACGCCCCAGTCCACGAGGCGGCTTAAGATGTAGTTGATTCCGTGCAGTTGGAAGACAATGGACACGAGCAGGACGCCCAGAAAGACAAGCAAGCCTTTGAGCAGGCTTACCGCCCGCGTCGTGCGCACCAGCAACAATACGCGGTAAAAGACATAGACCATAACGGCGATGTCCAGATAGCCCGCGAACTGAATGGAAAGAAGGTACCTCCCAATCATGGCGGCGATGTCCGCGACGTTCAATTCCATGGTTCCCGCTCATCCCCTTGCTTTCGATGATTCCACGCGCATTCCCGCCCCGGCGCGGCGGGCGAAAGCGTAACTGAACCTATTATATAAAATGCGCGTGGGGATTGCAAGGTTTTGCCGGATAAAAATTCAAATATCCGGCGCGCAAAAAGCCGCGCCGGATACTCATCCCTGAAATTCCGGGTCGTTCCGCAGGATTTCCCGCAGAACCGACAAAAACCGCCGCGCCTCCTCCGCCGTGTTGAACGCGCCGAAACTGACGCGAACCGTGCCCGTGCGGAGCGTCCCGGCGGTGCGGTGGGCGAGCGGCGCGCAGTGCAGACCGGCGCGGACGGCGATACCGCGCTCCGCGAGGGCGTCGGCGAGGCGCTCGGCGTCGCCCGACGGCGGCAGGAACGACAAAACCGCGCTCTGGTCGCCGCAGCCGGGGCGGGCGAACACCCGCAAGCCCGGAATCTCCCGCAGTCCGTCCGCCGTCATGATGGCAAGGCGGCGCTCCGCGCCGCAGATGTTCTCGACGCCGACGCGCCGCACGAATCGGACGCCCTCCAGCAACCCGGCGATTCCGGGCATATTCGGGGTGCCGCTCTCCAGACGCTCCGGAAGGAAGTCGGGCATTTGTTGCGGGACGGACATGACGCCCGTGCCGCCCTCCAAGAGCGGCTTTGCCTCCACGCCCTCGCCGCAAATCAAAACGCCCGTGCCCTGCGGGCCGTAGAGCCCCTTATGCCCCGGCATGGCGGCGAACGCCGGGCGGAGTTTCGACAAGTCCGAGGCGATGACCCCCGCCGACTGCGACAAGTCCAGAATCAGCGGGACGCCCCGCTTCCGGCAAAGCTCCGCGAGGGATTCGATAGGCAGGATATAGCCGAAGGCGTTGGAAACGTGGTTGCACACGACCGCATGAACGTTGGGCGCAATCAGCTTTTCAAACGCCGCCATTTGCGCCGCCTCCTGAAACAGCGGCGCGTCGGCGACGCGGATTTCCGCGTTTAAGGCCGTCAGCGGGCGCGTGACGGCGTTGTGCTCGTACCCCGAAACGACGGCGCGCCATCCCGGCGGGACAAGGCTCTTTATCGCCAAGTTCAAGGCGTGGGTGGCGTTGAGCGTGAAAACGACGTTTTCCGGGCGCGGGACGCGGAATAAAGCCGCGATTTCCTCCCGGCACGCCAGCGCGGTTTCCGCCGCCCGCAACGCCTCCGGATACGCCCCGCGTCCCGGCGTGGTCATGCGCTCCATGGCCTCCCGCACGGCCTTTTCCACCTCCGGCGGCTTTTGGAACGTCGTGGCGGCGTTGTCAAGATAAATCATAGCCCGCCTCCCGATACTCCCCCCGGCGGTAAGCGAATATTTGAACGGGGCTTAACTTTTCCCCGCGAAGAACCAAGAGCGCTTCCCGCAAGTCTTTCGGCGCGACGCGCAGGGCGTAGGCGCAGCCGAGGTTGGTCAAGTCGCGGGGGGCGCGGTAGACCCGGCTCGCAATCCCGGCGCGGTCCAAGGCCTTCTGCATACGCTGGGCGTAAGTCACCGAACGCGCCAGAAGCAAATCGTGCTCCATGAATACTCCTCCTCTCCCGCTCATCCTATGCCGCCGCCCCTCCGGCGGTGACAGGCCTTGCAACGCGGGCGCAAAGTTTTTCTTGGCAATCAAAAGCCCCGGCGGGACGATTTCCGCTTGCGCGGACGCCGACGCCGTGCTATACTATGGCGCAAACGGAAAGGGGCGGGGAGCATGGGGAAAATCATCTTTCTGGACGTGGACGGGACGCTGGTAGATTACGAAGGGCGGCTTCCGGAATCCGCCGTCCGCGCAGTCCGGAAGGCGCGGGAGAACGGACACCGCGTCTATATCTGCACCGGGCGGAGCCGCGCCGAAGTCTACCCGCCCCTGTGGGACATCGGGCTTGACGGCATGATTGGCGGCAACGGAAGCTATGTCGAAGACCATGAAACCGTCGTCATGCGCAGGCTCATTACGGCGGAGCAGTGCCGGAAGGTCGTGGATTGGCTTCACGGGCGCGGGCTGGAGTTCTATTTGGAGAGCAACAACGGGCTGTTCGCAAGCGAACATTTCGAGACGGGCGCGCTGGAGGCAATCCGGCTGTACGCCAAGCGCAAGGAAGCGCCCGGCGCGGAGGAAATGACCGTCCGCACGGCGTTTCCGGACATGATTTTCGGCGGCGAGCTCTGCCGCGACGACCTCAATAAAATTAGTTTCGTGCTGTCAAGCTATCAAGACTATCTGGACGCGAAAGAGGCGTTTCCGGATTTGAAGGCGGGCACGTGGGGCGGCAGGGGCGAGGAGGCGCTGTTCGGCGATTTGGGCGTGAAGGACGTTGACAAGGCCGCCGCCGTCCGTGCGCTTGTCCGCTACTTGGGCGCCGACATGCGCGATACGATTGCTTTCGGCGACGCGAAAGTAGATATTCCCATGTTGCAATGCTGTTCTTTCGGCGTGGCGATGGGCAACGGCGGCGCGGAAATCAAGGCGGCCGCAGACCTCGTGGCGGGCGACGTGGAGGACGACGGGCTTTATCACGCTTTTGAAAAGCTGGGGTTGTTGAACGCCGTCTAAAACAAAGCCCGCCCGTTCCGGCAGAGGAGCGGGCGGGGCTGTTTGCTTTATGACGCCGTGCTTGTCGGCGTGACAGCCGCGCTATTTGTCGGCGCGGGCGTCGCGGGAGGCGGCGTTACGGCGGCTTGCGCCGCGTCTGGCGCGACGGGAGGCGCAGTCGTCGCGGGGGCGGCGAACTCGAACCCCGACGCGGGAATCAGCGCGTCTTGCGCGGCGCCGTCCCCGGACGCCTCGCAACGGTAGCGGATACGGTCGCCGACGTTTAACAGGACGGCTTTCGGCGTTTTCGCCGCGTTAAAGTCCAGATACGCGGGCGCGTCCGACAGCTTCACATAGTAATGCGTGTCGCCGCCAATCACGGAAGCGCGGATGTCGGCAATCACGCCCTCGCCCTCGTACTCTGCGGCGGCGTCCGGACTGACCAGCGTCTCGGAGATAATGCCCCGGCTCGCCAGCGTCCCCCGGTAACTGCCCTCGCACTCCGCCACCGTCGCGCCCGTGGAGACAATGTCGTACTGCTGTACGTTCACCATGGCGTACATTTTCACAAGCCCGTCGGCGCCTTTGAGCGCCATAAAATACGTGGGCTGGTCGGCGATATTGAGCAACAACGGGAATGTGGCGGTGTAACGCATTTGCTGGACTTGGCTCTGGGCGCTGTCCATGGCGGAATACTCCTCCGCGCCCGCGACGGAGTAGAAGCGCGTTTCTTTCGTGCGCTGGTTCGACAGGATGAAGCCAATATTCGACTCGTCCGACACCACCGACGTGACGCCCGTATACATATAAACGTCGTCGTCAATGGCGATATAGTTATAGCCTTCCGTGGTCACGGTGACTTCCCGCTGTCCGAACATGGAGTTGAGGAAACCGTTGTGATAGCGCCCGTAGAAATCGTATTGCCGGATGATGATATTAGCGGAGTAGAGGCGGTCAACCCATGAGGGAACCTGTTCCATATACTCGTGCTCGCCCGTGACGGCGTTCACAAGCACCGCGCCCTGAATGTCAACGCCGCCGAAGAGCCCGATTCGCTTGACAATCCGGGAGCAAATCCACCACGGCGCGCCGTTCTCGTCGAGTTCCAAAACGGGCTCGTCAAACATCATGGTAGGGTAATGGAAGCGGATATAGCGGTAGAGGTTGCGCCCGAAATGCTCGGCAGTCGTGTACTTCATGCCCTCGCTCAGGCGCACGACTTCCGCCTCCCGCGTCACCATGTCGATGATGATATAAGCGGGCAAGCCGTCGCGGCGGTTGTTGAACCACTTGACGATGTCGCCGTAGGCCAGCGACGTGACGCGCACCGGGCGCCCCCGATAGTTAATCTGCGTGTAGGACGGCAGAATCTCGAACTGCGACACCATGTCGGCGAGTTCGCCTAATTTGCGGTTGCCCAACAGCGCGGCGGAGTTGGCGTCCAGCATGGGGATTTGGTCGTAGCTGATTTCCTCGACTTCCGCCGCGAAGTCTCCGGACTGTATCGGCAACAACGCGCTGTAGCTCCCGGCGCGGATGACCACCCACGAGCTGAACATACCCCCGGCAATGACCGCTACTAACAGCAAGGCTATAAAGAACGGAATGCGGCATTGCTTGACGACGAAGCGGAAGTATCCGGGGGCGCCGTCGCCCTGAAAGCCCGACGTGAAAACGGCGCTCCCGCAATACGCCGCGCACAGAAGGAAGACGAAGAAATAGAAATCGCCCGCGCGGAGGTTGATTGCGGGCAGGTCAAGGTAAAACCATACCAGCCCGACGACGACGGTCACAAGCAAGTTAATGAGCGTGCGCACGGCGGCGTTGCCGACGGGCTTTCGCGGCGGACGCGGGGGGCGTTCGCGGCGCGGGGGAAAGCCGCCGCCGAAGTCGCCCTCCGGGAAACCGCCGGGCCCGAACGCGCCGAAGTTGATAAAAGGCATGGAAAAAGCCCCCTTCTTTGAAATGTCGCGCAGAACATACGAAGCTGCAAGAGCAAGTATATTTTGCGCGGCGCCAAAAGTCAAGGGCTTTTTCGACGCGCCTTAACGCGCCTCGATTTTGAACTCCGCGTACCCCAGCCGGAGCGGGGCGCCGGGAAAGATTTCCGCCTCGTCCTCCGCCCGCTCCCCGCCGACGTAAGTCCCGATGCCGGACTGCAAGTCCCGAACCCACAGCCGATTGCCGCGTAAGAAAATCTCGCAGTGGCGGCGGGAAACCGTGGGGTCATAGTCCAAGACAATATTGTTGCCGGGGGCGCGTCCGACGGTTACGGGCTTGTCAAGAAACGCCTCGAAGCTCCGTTCCGGACGGTTCAAATCTTGCAGGAACAGCGTCGGAAGGGCGCCGGAATCGGGCGCAAGTCCTGCGTTGCCGGAAGCGGCGGGGAAAGCCGCCGGGTTATCGGAAGGGGTCGAAGGATAGCCGCCGGGAGAAGGCGAATCATCGTCGGCGGAACGCGGCTTGCCGCGCCGGAGAAACAGAACCGCCGCCGCGCCCGCGCCGAGTACGGCCAGCGTCAATATCGTGGGGATAAAGTCCGCGAGCGCGGCGCCCGTCGCCTCTGCCTGCGGGGGAAGGCTGGTTGCGCCCTCTTCTTGTTCTTGCGTCGAAGGCGCGGTTTCGTCCTCTTCTTGTTCCTGCGCGGAAGGCGCGGTTGCGTCGGTTTCCTGCGGGGCTGTCGCGCCCGTCTCCTGCGCGGGTATCGTGAGCGCGGCGCGGACGGCGGAGCCGTCGGAGAACGCCGCCTCGATTTCCTGCGCCCCGCCCGTGCGGAACGCCTCCGGGACGGTCAGCGAAGCCCGGACGGGGATTTCCTCCCAGCGCAGGATGTTCGCCGCGTCCGACGCCGCGACCTTGTCCATATCCCAATAGCGGGCGAACGTCCGCACGGAGAGGGCGTAGGGCTCCGAGAGGGCGCGGGCGTCCGCGCACCCGATAACGTAAACGGGGATATTGGAAAGCGCGGTTTCGAAAAGAAGCCGCTCCGGGGAAATCCCGCCCCCGGCGGAAATGAGCACGATTCTTACGAACCCCGCGCCGCCGTGCGCCGCGTCCGGCGCCAAGATTTCCCCCGCCGCCTCCGGCGCAAGCCCGCCGTATGTCAGGGCGTCAAGGCGGCGCAAGAGGTCGGCGAAAGCGGCGGCGCCCTGCGGTTCGGCGCTCAGGCTTCCGGACAATGTGCGGAAACGGAACGTTTCGTTCGGGGCTTTCGCCTCGAACAGCGCGGAAAGAAATTCCGGAACGCGCCGCCGGGCGTCGGGCGGCATGTCGGCGGAGTCGTCGAGCAAAACGCAGGTAAGCGTATGCGTTTCGCCGGGGTCGGAAGCAATCGCGGCGGCGGGGATTGCCTCCCCGCCGAGGCTGATTCCAGTCACGTCCGCGTCGTCGCGCCGCACGTAGACGGTAAGCGCGTAGTCGTCCGGATTGAGGCTCCATTGCAGAATCCGGGGTTCGGACGCCGCCCGCGCCGCAGGCGTCAGAAGCAAGATAAGCGCAAGCGGCGCGGGAATCGCTCTCAGGAGCCGGACAAGCGCCGCCCGGAGCGTTTGTTTTCGATTCATTCGCAGTCCTCCGTTTCCGCGCCCGAACCGGAGCGCCGCCCGTTAGGATAACATAGTTTCCAAGATTTTGCAACGCCCGATTTTAACGGCGGGCGGTCCCGAAAGACCGCCCGCGTTTTGGCTTATTTGGCGTCGTGGAAAATGTCGATGGAAGCAAGGGCGTCCTGCTCGAAGTTGAAGGCGATACGGGAGATTCCCGCGAACTTGTCCGCCGCGCCGGAGTATGTATAGCGGTAACAGCCCGCCGCCCTGTGCGCGTCGTGCTCGACCGCCGCCTCCGGGTACAGCTTCAGCGTTTCCTCCATGGACATCCCCACGCACGCGCCCCGCGCCGTCGCCCACTCCGGATTTTCCGTCGTGATGTTCAAGAGCAGACCGTTGCTGGTGTCCGCCGTTCCGCCTTGGCGCGTCCCGGCGAAGCGGCTGCCGTCGGAAGCGGTCACTTCAAAGAAGTCCTCCCCGCCCGTGCGCCAGAAACTGGCGTCCGTTGCGCCGAGGCTCGTCCCCCACGGGAACGCCCCTTCCTGCGCGCCCAGCTTCACGAGCTCCCCGCCGTCCTCCCGCGTCAGGGAGAACTCCGCCGACCAAGGCCCGCTGTCCCCCGCCAGCCCGGACGCCGCCGCGTTCCTCCGGCTGCGCGCCTGCCCCATCAGGATGAGCATGACAAGCGCTATCAGCACGGCGATGCAGGTCTTGCGAACCATGAGCTCCATATATTCCATGACTTGGTATCTCATAAGGCGAACCTCCCCGTCTTTGCCCGGAATTTGTTGGAAATCCAGTTAATTTTTGACAATTTCATTGTTTTCAGCCGATTTGGGCGGAGACGCGCCCCGCGTTTTCAGAACCCCGCCCTATTCGCTTAGTCCGAGTTTGTCCGCAGGGGGTACCGGAACACGGTTTCCCCGGCGCCGATTTTCGTGTAGGAGAACGCGCCGTCCTTCACGACGCCCAGCATACCGTCGGCGACAAACGGGCGCCACTGCAACGCCGACGACGTGAGGCAGTTTTCCACGAGCAGTTCGCCGTCCTGATTGAGCAAGTCCAGCGTCCAGTCGCCGTCAAACTCCGCGCAGTCCGGATAGGCGGCGTAATACACCGTGCCGTCGGTCAAGTCCGGCGCCTCCTCCGGATAGCAGTAGCCGTCGAACTCCGGGGGGTTCAGGTAGTCCCATTCGTCGTCGGGAACCCAGCGGGCGGGGGGCGTAGCGGAGACGGCGCCGCTTGCCGGGTCAATGAAGCACTCGTAGCGCCAGTAGTTGCCCCACGGGGAGCTTTCGTCGTAGAAGGCCGCCGTCAGTACGCCGTGCTCGTAGTTCAACGCGCAACCCTCGATGTAGCCGATTATCGGGTCTCCCCACGCGTAACCCTCGCCCAGAAAGGGGGTCAGGGTTTGGCGGGAGATTTCCGCCGTCACAACGCCGTCGGCGTCCAGTATCAGCACGGAGCCGTCGCCTTGGGAAATCGCCAGTTGCGGGCGGTCGGGGTCGTCGATGGGGACAAACTCGCGCCAGTCGCCCGCGTCCCGCGTCCAGCGTCCGTCGGGCGCCGCGACGGTCACGCGGGTGTGCACGTCGGTCGGGGAACAGCGGTAGAGGAGCAGGAAGGGGCCGTAATTGGTAAGGACTTCCGTGTAAATGGGGTCGGTGACGATGCGCCCGTCCGCCGTGACGAGCCCGTAGAGCGGAATCACGTCCATGACGTAGCTCGACAGCGACATTTCCGCGCCGACGTAGGGCAGGAGCGGGCCGTAGTCTGGGTTCGGCGACAGTCCCTCTTTGCCGCCGTAGGGGGAGAAATAGCGGTAGTTCGTTTTCCCCGCGACGTAGGGCGTCAAGACCGACCAGTCGGCGCGGATGTCCTTTGCCTCGAACCGTGCGGACGATTGCAACGCCGGGAAGAAGTCCGCGGCGCTTCCGAAAGACAGACAGCCGCTCAACAGTATCCCGGCGGCCACAATCGCCAGCGCGGTTATCATTCCCGTTAAAACGCGCCTCATGGCGTCCCGCCTCCTTCGTTGATGATGGGCGCGTAGCCCTCGTGTTTTATTAAACGCTGTCCGTCCGCGCTTAGAATCCAGTCGTACAGCAGTTTAGCAGGGTCGTCCGCCGGGCGCCCCGCGTCCGTCACGACGTAATAACTGCTCAGGAACGGGTACTCGCCGCTTAGAATCGTTTCTTCGCTGGGCGCCACGCCGTTCACGGAAAGAATTTTCAAGCCGTCCGCCGCGCCCATGTTGTGCGCGGCGTAATACATCATATAGCCGACGGCGGCGGGGGAATCCTCGAACGCCGCGACGGCCTTCACCAAGTCGCCCATTTCCCCGCGCACAAGCTCGGTAGGCGCCTCCGCCATGGGCTCGCCCTCCATCACAAGGTTTTCCATGACATTTTGGCTTCCGGCTTCCTCGTCGCGCTGGAAGGCGGTGATTTCGAGATTGTCCCCG
This sequence comes from Oscillibacter sp., assembly GCA_017527365.1. Taxonomy (GTDB): domain Bacteria; phylum Bacillota; class Clostridia; order Oscillospirales; family Oscillospiraceae; genus Oscillibacter. Next base: position 10,395 of record JAFXQD010000029.1, on the reverse strand, counting down.
CCGACTTCCGACCAGTTTGTGATTCTCCCCGCGTAGATGTCCCGCAGTTGCGCCCCGGTCAGGCTGTCTACGGGGTTGGAGGCGTTCACGACGAACACAAGCGCGTCAACGGCGAACGGCGCCATGTCCCAGTCGTATCCGCCGTCGTCCTTCTCCGCCCATACGACGGGCGAGGGCTCCGCCGCCAGAAGCACGTCCGCCTCGCCGCCCATCAGGGCGCGGTAGGAGCGGGTCGTCTTAGAGAAGTTAATCAGGCTTGCGGCCTGTTCCCGGCTTTCGCCAAGGAGCACGCTTGCGAGGGCTTGTCCGAGCGGGACGGCGGAAGCCGAACCGTCAAGGCGAGGGAAGTTGGAGCGCGTAAAGACGAACTGGTTTTCCCCGGCGGGCGCGGCTTCCGGAAGCGCGCCCTCTCCGGACGGCGCCGCCGTCGTTTCCGCGTCCGCCGCCGGCGCGGCGTTCGGCTCCGGACGCGCCGCCGTTTTCGCCCCGCAGCCTGTCAAGAGAAGCAAGGCCGCCAAAACGGCAAGTATGGACAAAACGGGCTTTCGGTTCATGTCGGGTTCTCCTTTCAGGACGGGGCGACGCCCCGCCGCGAACGCTTTGCGCTCCGACTGCCGGAAGCCGCGTCCTTTGGAACGTTCGCCTATATTGTAGCCAAGCGCGGCGGAAATTTCCTCTCAATTCAAAGAAAAAAGAAAGACAATTTCGTAACAAATTCCAAGGAATGTAACATTCTTTACAGGTTTTTTACGGGCATTTTACAGTTTTTTTACAAAAATTACCGTTTGTCATTTTTTCGCCGCGCACGATTTTTCTGCTTCGGCGCTTTCTTTTTTCCGAATTTTGCCGATATGAAAAATAGATAAGGGTAAATTTGCCCTAAAGCGGGGAGGGATATTCCAAAACATGGAAGCCGCCGTTTGCGGCGGGGCTTCCGCACGCCTCAAGATAAAATTCCGCGTTCATGATAGCACATTCCCCCCGGCCGTTCAAGCCGAAAACGCCGTCAAAACGCAGGTTTTTCGCCCGGAAATTCGTCAAAACGACGGATACCCGGCGGCGCCGCCAAAAAATTTGGCGTTTACTTTTGCCCCGCCCTATGGTATGATTGCGGCGGCGTTCCCTTCCCGCGACGCTCTTCCCGAACCGTCGCACGTTTCATATACACGGAGGTTTCCCCATGAAGAAGACACGTTCCTTCGCGGCGTTCTTTCTCGTCCTGACGGCGCTGTGCTCCCTTGCCCTTCCCGCCGGGGCTTACTACTCCGACGCCCTCGGCGAGGAAGTCAGCGCGGCGGAGACGCTCGTACATCAGGACAGCCGGCTTTCCACCAACGTCTTTTGGAGCTCCTACTACTCCAACTTCCGCACGGAAAATTTCGTTACCTACAAGCCGAACGGAACCGTCAAGCCGCTTGTGACCTACGGCGACGCGCTCACCGACGTTAGCACGATGTCGCGGGCGGTCAAATATCTGGAATCCGTCGGCTACCGCGTGGTATGCGGAATCAACGGCGACTTCTTCAACACGAAAAACGGTCTGCCCGTGGGAATCGTCGTCACGGACGGCAGGCTGAGGACGACCGACGCCGGATACTACGCGATTGGCTTCCGCGCCGACGGGAGCGCGATTCTGGGCAAGCCGTCGCTGAAAGTCCGCGCCGATTTCGGCTACAAAATCTACGAGGAAAGCGGCTACGGCACGCAGGTCGTGCGCGACATCGCCGCCATTAACAAGGCCCGCGTCTCCACGGGCGGCATTTACCTGTTTACCCGCGACTTCAGCTCCACCCACTCCACCGGAAACACCGAGGCGGGCATTGACGCCGTCTGCACGGTCACAAGCGGCTCTTTGAAGATTGGCGGCGAGCTCAAAATGCGCGTGGACAAGGTCATAGAGACTTCCAAGCCCACGCCCATCGAAAGCAACCAGATTGTGCTTTCGGTCAACCTGAAATCCAACGAATACTGGCAGAAGGCGTTCCGAAACCTGCCGATTGGCTCCGAAATTACGCTGACCGTCACCGCCGCCGACGAGCGCTGGAACAACGTGCAACAGGCTATGGGCGCGCTGTACCTGCTGGCGGAAAACGGGAAGATTGTCACGACCACGCAGACTTCCAGAGGCCCCCGAACCGCCGTGGGGCAGAAGCCCGACGGGACGCTGATTTTCTATACGATTGACGGGCGCGTGAGCGGGCATTCCATCGGCGCGACGCTCTACCAGACCGCCCAGCGCCTCATAGAATTGGGTTGCACGACCGTTTTGGGGCTGGACGGCGGCGGCTCCACCACGATTTCCGTCTCCATGCCCGATTCCAAAACCGCAAAGACCATTAACACCCCCTCCGACGGCGCCGAACGCGCCGTAACCAACAAACTGTTCCTTGTGTCCACGGAAAAGGCCTCCGGGAAGCTCGACCGCTTCTATGTGCGCCCGGAATACTCCGTCGTGCTGGCGGGAAGCCGCGTCAAGATTCACGCGACGGGCGTCGACACGAACTATTTCCCCATGGAAGCGCCCTGCACGCTGACGCCCTCCGCCGGGAAAATGGACGGGCAAACGCTCGTAACGCCCAAAAGCGGCGGGAAAGTGACCGTCACGGCGTCGGCGCAGAAAAAGACGGGCTCCGCCGTCGTGGAAGCCGTCGCAACGCCCGATTCCGTGAGCGTCCGCGACGCAAGCGGGAAAGCCGTGGAAAGCCTCAAGCTGACCCCCGGCGCGTCCGTCTCCCTCTCCGCGTCGGCGTCCTACCGCCACATGAAACTGCAAGCCGAGGACGGCGCGTTTACGTGGTCGAACGCGACGCGCTCCGGGAAAATGGACGGCGCGAAGTACACCGCCGTCACGCCCGGAGAGGATACCGTCACCGTTGCCTGCGGCGGGAAAAGCGTCTCGATTCCCGTCACGGTCACGAAAGTGCCGCTTGTCCAGATGGACGACTTTGAAACGCCGCCTTCCGGCACGGGCGACGGCGCGGCGCTGGCGAACGTCGTCGGCGGCGAATACGCCCGCTACGGGCGCGGCGCCGGGGAGCTCCACTATGACCTTGGCGGCGACACGCCGACGGTCGCGCAGGACAACTCCACCCGCATGACCCCGGAGGAAATCGCGCAGTTGTCGGGCGCGGACTTGGTTCCCGAAGAGGGCGTGCCCCTGCCCGAACTCGCCCCGGCGGACGTGTACGGCGAAAACGTGCAGATTATCGCCCCCGAAGAGGACGCGCCCGACTGGGAAAGCGGTATGCCCGACGAGAGCGGGCCCGACTTGGGCGAGGTGGCGGGCGCCGTCACGGAATCCCTGCCAATCCAGAACCCGGAATCTAACGCCGCCCTTGTCGCGCAAGAGGGCTTGTCGTGGGCGGACGCCAACGCGCAGGCGTCCGGCGGCGGCGAAACCGCGCAGGCGTCCGCAAGCGCGGAAGGCGAAAGCGCGAGCCTGTCCGGACTGCTCGTCAAGCCCGCCGAGGGCGGGGCGCAGTGGCGTTACGCCCGCCCCCTGCCCATGCCCGGCGTGCCCTACGACATGGTTTCCATCTGGGTCAAGGGCGACGGCTCCGGCAACCGCTTTTCCCTGCTCTGCCTCGACGCCTCCGGGAAGGAAATCCGCGTCCCCGTAACCGCGCTGGACTTCACCGAATGGCGGCGGGCAATAGTCCCGCTGGGCGGCATGTCCTACTCTGTCGCCGGGTACGCCGTCAACACGCCCTCCGGCACCGCGGACGACCAAGTTTTCGGCGAGACCCCCCGCACGGGCGTTATCTACCTTGACCAGATGGTCGCCACCTACAACGACACCGCCGACATTTTAGCCCCGACCGTCTCCATGTCGCGCAGCGGCAACGTGGTAAAAGCGACGGTCAAGGACAGCCTCGACGGCATACTTCCCCGGAGCTCGATTTCCGCGAAAGTCAACGGCGTGGTTTCCCCCGCCTCCTACGACGCAAGCTCCGGCGTGATTACCATTACCCTGCCCAAAACGGAAGGCGCGCAAGAGCCGACACGCGTCACCGTTACGGCGCACGACGCCTCTGGCAACATCGGGCGCGCCTCCGTCGACATCGCCCCGTCACGCGCCGCGAACAAGTTCAACGACATCGAAGGCTGTTGGGCGGCGGACTATATCAACTTCCTTTACAACCGCAAAATCGCCGAGCCTTACGCCGACGGTTCTTTCCGCCCCTATGAGGTCATTACCCGCGCCGAGTTCGCCGTCATGCTTGCCCGCGCCGTCGGGCTGGACGGGCGCGCCTACGCCGACGTGCAACTTCCCTACGCCGACCTTGCGCAAATTCCCGCGTCGGCGTTGCCCGCGCTCAAAGCCCTCTACGCCGAGAACATCATGCGCGGCGCGACGGGCGAGGACGGGCGGCTGTACCTCATGCCGAACAGCGGCCTGACCCGCGCCCACGCCTCCGCTATGATTGGGCGCAGTCAGAAATTGGGCTACGGCTCCGCCGAACTGCCCTTCCCCGACGCCAACACAATTCCCGCCTACGCCGTGCCGCATATCCGCGCCATGGTATTCCGAGGAATCCTGTCCGGCTACGCCGACGGCTATTTCCGCTCCGGCAACAACATCTCATGCGGGCAAATGGCGAAAATCCTCTACTTGCTCGCCTGAGCGCCGCGCATTCAAACGAAAGGAGACGCGCATATGAAAAAATATATCGTCACCATCAGCCGGGAGTACGGCGCGGGCGGGCATTCGATTGGCAAACGCGTCGCGGAGGAGCTCGGCATCCCCATCTACGACAAGGATATTGTCAAGCAGACCGCCGAGGCCAGCGGCTACTCCCCCGAACTCGTCGAGAGCGAAGGCGAGGACATTTCCCGCACGGATTCCATCATCCGGGGCATTGTCGCCTCCAGCGTGTTCTACAGCGACAGCCAAGACGTGATTCACGACGTACAGCAGGCGATTATCTTAAAGTTCGCGCAGGCGGGGCCTTGCGTCATCGTGGGGCGTTGCGCCGACGAGGTCTTGCGCAAAGCCGGGATTGACGGCTTGCACGTCTTTATCTACGCCGACGAGGAGCGCCGCGCCGTGCGCGTCGGCGAAATGCTGGGCAGTTCCAACGCGACGGAAATCCGGCGCCTGATGTCCCGCAAGGACGCCAGCCGCCACGCCTATTACAACCGCTACGCCGGCAAGAAGTGGGGCGACGGGCGCAACTACCATATGACCCTTGACAGCGGCGTTTTGGGCTACGACCTGTGCGTGAAACTTATCGTGGACGCCGCCAAAGCCCTTGACGCCGCGCCCGCGCAAGTCAAGAAGGGCGGATAAGATGTTTGAGGGCTTTTCGCAATCCGCCGTGGATTTTATGTGGGGAATCCGCTTCAACAACAACCGGGAATGGTATCAGGCGCACAAGGAAGAGTATCTGACCGCGTTTTACCGCCCCATGGTTGCGCTCGCCGACGAAATGCTGTCATTCCTCGGCGCGGAGCGCCCCGACGACGGGCTCATCCGCAAAGTGACGCGCATTTACCGCGACGCCCGCCGCCTGTTCGGGCGCGGCCCCTACAAAGACCATCTATGGTTTACCGTGGAGCGCCCCACGGCGCCGACGGAGGAATGGACGGGCAAGCCGTGCTTCTGGTTCGAGCTGGGCCCCGATTATTGGAGTTACGGCTTGGGCTACTGGGCGCCGAAACCCGTCACAATGGCGAAACTCCGCGCCAAAATCACCCGCGAACCGGAGCCCATGGAACGCCTGACGCGCCGCCTGAACCGCAACCCCGAATTTTCGCTGACGCTTGACGAGTACCGCCGCCCCCGCGCCGCCGCGCCTTCCGAAATTTTAGAGCCGTGGTATAAGGCGAAATCGTTCGTGATTGAGCACACGGAGCCGCTCACGGAAGAGCTTTACAGCCGCGCCGTCGTCGAACGCCTCAAGGCGGGCTATGCGTTTTTACTGCCCTACTACGACTGGCTACAGTCCGCGGACGCGGAGCCGGAGCCGGATTTATACGAAAGGAAGCGGAAAACATGAAAGAGCGTCCGAGCCGCGAGGCGGCGTTGGAACTGCTGAAAAAGTACAACCAAGACCCCTACCACATCCGCCACGCGCTGACCGTCGAGGGCGTCATGCGCTGGTACGCGAACGAGTTGGGCTTTGCCGACGACGCCGATTTCTGGGCGACCGTCGGGCTGTTGCACGACGTGGACTTTGAGAAGTGGCCCGACGAGCACTGTCAAAAAGCCCCCGAACTGCTGGCGGAAATCGGCTGTTCCCCGGAGTTCGTCCGCGCCGTGTGCAGCCACGGCTACGGCATTTGCTCCGACGTGGAGCCGACGGAGCAAATGGAAAAAGTCCTGTTCGCGGCGGACGAGCTGACGGGCTTGATATTCGCGGCGGCGAAAATGCGTCCGAGCCGGAGCGTGCAGGACATGGAGGTCAAGTCGCTGAACAAGAAGTTCAAGGACAAGCGTTTCGCGGCGGGCTGTTCGCGTGACGTGATACGCACGGGCGCGGAGCGTCTGGGCTGGGAACTGCCCGAACTCATGGAGAAAACCATTTTAGCCATGCGTTCGTGCGAGGACGCGGTCAACGCGGAAATGGCGCCGTTGGAGGGCGGCTGATATGCCATCGAAGTACGTCAAAACCCCCGGAGGCATATTCGTTCCGGGGGAACAGTACACCTATGAATCCAGCGAGATATTCCTTTCCATGGTACAGGCGGAGTATCAACGCGAAATAGACCGTGCGTCCGTGCTTGATTCTAAACTTAGCATTTCCGTTCCGGTCATTTCCGCTTATTTTCTTCTGATTATTCAGGATAGCTCTGTAAAAGACCTGTTACTTTCCATATCAGGCAACGAATATTCCTTAAAAATCATGTGGACACTTGCTCTTTACTTGATGGTCACATTTACCGCCGTTTGTTCTCTTTTATTTACGGTTCACGCCGTTATGACGAGAAGCTACGAGGTTATTGATTTAAGCGTGTTCTATGCCGCAGATGTATTGTCAAGGCCAAAAGAGCAATTTTCAGCCGTGATGTCAGGCGTTTATTCGCTGGCCGCCGAACGTAACAGGCAACAAAATAACAGGAAAGCAAGGGACTATCAATTGGGTTGGATATTCGGGACTGTCTCGTTATACGCTTATTTCTTATACGTGTTTTTTACGGGATAATAGGAGGGACGCTATGAATGTAAAACGTTGCGAAAGCTATAAAGACGAAGGCAATCCACAGAAGGACAGAGCGACGGTCAATGAGTTCTACGGTCGTAGAGGCGACTATGTTGGTCTGCGGCAAAGCGGCGATGAGTTCTACGACCGAAACGGCAACTACTCCAACCGAAATGGCAACTACTCCAGTGCTTTTGACTCTATTTTTCAAGAACTGCAAGCGGGTAAAAAGCCTTTGGAGATTATTCATGAAGAAAATTCCAACGTAAAACCTTCTCCCTTGCTATTAGGATTGAAGGATGCGAGCTACTACAAGTAAGGGAGGCAAGTAGTATGTATGATTATCTAATTGTCGGCGCGGGGCTGTACGGCGCGGTGTTCGCACGGGAAGCCGCCGACGCCGGGAAGAGCGTGCTTGTCGTCGACAAGCGCCCGCATATCGCCGGGAACGTCTACACCGAACAGGTCGAGGGCATTCACGTGCACCAGTACGGCGCCCACATCTTCCACACCAACGACAAAGCCGTATGGGATTACGTCAACCGTTTCGCCACGTTCAACCGCTTCACAAACTCCCCCGTGGCAAATTACAAGGGCAAGCTGTATTCTCTGCCCTTCAATATGTACACGTTCAACCAGATGTGGGGGGTCGTGACGCCCGCCGAAGCCGCCGCCAAAATCGAGGAACAGCGGCGGGAAATCGTCGGCGAGCCGCGCAACCTTGAGGAACAAGCGATTTCCCTCGTGGGGCGCGACATCTACGAAACCCTCGTCCGGGGCTACACCGAAAAGCAGTGGGGGCGCGACTGCAAAGATTTGCCCGCCTTCATCATCCGCCGCCTGCCCGTGCGCCTCACGTTCGACAACAATTACTTCAACGCGCTGTATCAGGGGATACCAATCGGCGGCTATACGAAACTTGTCGCCAATATGCTGGACGGTATCGAAGCGCGCCTGAACACGGACTACTTTGTCAACCGCGGGGAGCTGTCGCAACTGGCGCGGAAAACCGTGTACACGGGGCCGATTGACGCTTATTTCGACTATTTCGCGGGCTGTCTGGAATACCGCTCCGTGCGGTTCGAGACGGAACTGCTGGACATCCCGAACTTTCAGGGCAACGCCGCCGTGAACTACACCGACCGCGAAACGCCGTGGACGCGGATTATCGAGCACAAATGGTTCGAGTTCGGGCGCGACGAGCGCGGAAACGAGCTTCCGAAAACGGTCATCAGCCGGGAATACTCGTCGGAGTGGAAGCCGGGCGACGAGCCGTATTATCCCGTGAACGACGCGAAGAACGGGGAGCTGTACGCGCAGTACAAGGAGCTTGCGGACAGGGAGGAAAACGTGCTGTTCGGCGGGCGGCTCGGCGAGTACAAGTATTATGATATGGACCAAGTGATAGGCGCGGCGCTCGAACGCGCCCGTAAGGAGCTTGCGCGGTAATCCGCCAAATAACGCCCTACAATGGGGCGGAAAGGGGGCGGCAGTATGCAGAGCTACAACATCCCGATTGACCCGGCGTTAGCGCGGGAGGCGCAAAGCGTCTTTCAGGAACTGGGAACCAGCCTTCCCGCCGCCGTCGCGGTGTTTCTGCGGCAGACCGTCAGCCGACATGCGCTCCCGTTCGCGGCGGACAAGAGCGAGTTTACCGACGAGGAGTTAGCGGAGGCGCACAGGCGCGGCATGGAGCAAATACGCGCCGGGCATTGCGTCCGCGTCAGCATGGACGACTTGGAGCGCATGGCGGATGAGCGATAGCTTTTTTGTAAAAAATAGTAGACAAGGCGCGGAAAATGTGATACACTGTCGGCATGATTCGTAACAGGAGGGGGCGTCGGCGTGGCGGACGTGTTCATCAGCTATCACGAAAAAAGCTCCGGGGACTTAGTAAAGCAAATCGCTGATACGCTGGAAAGCGAAGGAATTTCCTGCTGGTACGCGAAACGTGATTTGCCGCCCGGCGGCAAATTCGCGGACTATATTCCAAAGGAAATTCGCTCTTGCAAAGTGTTTCTGCTTGTGCTCAACGAGAACAGCAATCATTCGGAACACGTGAAAAGCGAAACGAATCTTGCTTTCAGGCGGGTAAACAAACAGGAACAAATTACTTTAGTCCCGTTTAAGGTAGACAACTGCGTCTTAGATGATGACGTTGATTATTATCTGAGCCGTTTCAACATCATTACAGACGGCAACCCAACGGACAAACAGAGCATTCGGAACTTAACGGAACAAATTTCCCACATTTTAAGTTCGGAAGTTTCACGGGCTCCGGAACAGGAAAAAACGACGGAATCAAAACCTCCCGAAGCGAAGCATAAACTCGCGTTTTTTGGGTGCGCGATTTGTATTGCGCTCTTGTTGGCGTTCGTAATAATCCGCGTATGGCTAAACGGCGACGGTAACAATGATAGCGCCGATGAAGACGCTCATATGGAATCGTCGGAGACTGCAATACTGGCGCAAGGCGATATATGGACGCTGTACGCAAACAACCTTCTGACAATTAACGCCGAAATGGAAGATTACGCTCCCGCTGAATACGCTCCAGATAGCGCCGCTCCATGGGCTGACTATAGAATCCAAATCGCCGCCGCAGACATATCTGACAGCGCGACCCGAATTGGAAGTTACGCTTTTGAGCATTGCCCCGCTTTGGTCAGCGTCACTATCCCCGACACTGTGACCTATATCGGAGAGGGTGCGTTTTCCGATTGCACAGGCTTGATTGATATTCACATTCCGAATAGCATAACCGATATAGAAGACGGGGCTTTTCAAGGTTGCACGGCTTTGAAAGTCGTCTACATTCCTGACAACGTAATCTATATTGGAAAAGGCGCTTTCGCTAATTGCGCAAGTCTTGCTACCGTCAGCGTTTCGGAAAATACGGGAATGGCGCCGGACGCTTTTCCCAATCCGGACGTTATAGAAATCAGGCAAACCCCGGAGCCGTCCGAAGACGGCGCATCGGAAATGGAGCTGGAAGCGTTATGGGACGTTGAACCGGAAGAGTTATGGAAAATCCAACATGGACAATAAAACGCGAACTCCCCCGGAGAAATCCGGGGGAGCGCCGTTTGTCACGGCGAAACCGTATCAGGTTCGATTACTCGTCAATCTCGGTGACGGCGCCGGAGCCGACGGTGCGCCCGCCCTCGCGGATGGCGAAGCGGAGCCCCTTTTCAATGGCAATCGGGGTGATGAGCTCGACGCTCATTTCCACGTTGTCGCCCGGCATACACAT
>JAFXQD010000028.1 GCA_017527365.1 Oscillibacter sp. | reverse complement strand
TTGTGTTGAGTGGTGGCTTCACTCATCATAGGGTTGCGCGATGCTTGCAACACTGCGCGGCCCGCCGCTTATTTTGTTTTACGGCTTTATTGTAACAGATTCTTTTCCGTTTTGCAAGCCCCTTTTGGAAATTTTTTGCGCCGCCCGCGCCTTTTATTTCTTTCCGCTGTCCAAAGACGCCGCGAATGACGAACTCCCCCGGCTCTCCGGGGGAGTTTTTGCGTATGTTCAGTTGGCGGACATGATTTTCACGCCGCTGGCGGGGAAGCCCGTCTCCGACATCGCTATGTCCGCGATACGCGCCACGTCCTCCGCCTGCAACGCCTCGTCGCCCGTCGACACCACCACGCTGACGCTCCCGTCGCCCATGAACGCCACGCAGTCCTGATAGCCTTTCGCCGTCACGAGGTTCTCAATCTGCGCCTCTTTCATGGTATAGTTTGCCAAAACCTGTATGCCCTCCGAGGCCTCCGCCAAGGCGGCTTCCGTGGCGTCGGGCTGTTTGGCGGCCTCCTGCAAGAGAGAAACGGCGTTGTCCCGCGCCTGCTGGCGGGTGAGGCGGGCGGAAGCGAAGTAGTCCGCGCCGGAATAGGCGTTCCCCGCGACAAGCCCGGCGTCCGCGCCGTCGGCGGACGCTTCCGCGTTCGCGCCGCTTGCGTCGGCGCCGTCGGAGAGCGGCACGGCCTGCGCGTCCTGCCCCGAAACGAGCGTGGCTTCCCCTAACAGTTTGGTATTGGCGTCCACGCGCTCGGCGTCGAAGGTGTCGAACGTCCCGGCGTACTTCCAGTTCAGCGCCACCGCCGCGACGACCAGCACGACCATCGTGCCCACAACGGCGTTGCGTTTCCATTTGGATTTCATCGGCTTTTTCCTCCTCCAGACCACTACTGACATTTTGCCACCGCCACCCGGCTTGCGGGCAGCCCGGTCAGCGCCGTGACCGCCTCCGTCACCGCCAGACGCACCGCCGGACGGTCGCCGCCCTCGCAGACCACCAGCGCCCCCCGGTACGTCGGATACTCCGTCCTTGTCACTACGACCGCCTCCCCGCTCCCCGCGTCCGCCAGAATCGTCTCCACGCTTTCCGAGAACTCCGACGGCGCCGCCGAGTCCCCGCGAAAAGAGGCCTTGCGGTTTTGCGCCAGCGTCCGCGTCCCGTCGCTCTCCTCGCTCAACACCACCCGCGCCCGCCCCACGCCCTCGATTTGCGCCAAGGCGTCCTGAAGCTCCTGTTGCAGGTTCCGCGACGGCGGGGCGGACGGCGCGGGGGTTGCGCCGCGCCCCGTCGGGAAAACCATCAGCGCCGCGCCAAGCGCCGTTATCAGAATGGCGAATTTGTACTTGTCCCATGCCGCCCGCACTCCTTCCGCGTTCATGGCAATCTCTGCCTCTCTCCGGTAGAATCTCCGCTTCTATATATGCGGCGGCGGGCGGGGTTATGCCGGGAATTTTCGCGGCGCGGGGGTGTGCGCGCCCGATTTTCGCAAAAGGTCGCCGCAAACGCGATTTTTTTATTGACACCTTTCGGGAAAGTGTGATATACTGCCTTATTGCCACGACAGGAAAAGCGATTCCGTGCGCCGACATGGGCGCGTGTGGGAGAAAGCCAAAGCAGGGAGGTGTCACGCATGGCGACAAAACGTACCTATCAGCCGAAGAAGCTGCACGGGCAGAAAACGCACGGCTTCCGGAAACGGATGTCCACGGCGAACGGGCGCAAAGTCTTAGCCCGCCGCCGTCAAAAAGGCCGCGCCCGCCTCTCCTACTGATTCGCGTGGGCCATACCTTTATTACGTTTTCACGGGGCGGCGGAATCTTCCTCCGCCCCTGTGCGCGTCGCGCCCGCCGCGCCGCCGCAAGGGGAGGGTAGCATGAAAGCCTTGCTCACGCTGAAAAAGAATCACGAGTTCCGGCGGCTCTACCGCGGCGGAACGTCGGCGGCGGCGGGCTGTCTGGTTATCTACTGCCGGAAGAACCGCCTGCGGCGCAACCGCTTGGGGCTTGCGGTGTCCGCGAAGATAGGCAACGCGGTCAAGCGCAACCGCGCCCGGCGGCGTATGCGGGAGGTTTACCGCCTCAACGCCGACAGGCTCCGCCCCGGCTGGGACTTGATATTAGTGGCGCGTTCGCGCACTGCCGGGGCGCCTTGGCCGGAACTGGAAGCCGCGTTTTTCCGCCTCTGCAAGAAGCTCGGACTGCTGAAAGACGCGCCGCAGGCGTCCGCGAAACCCGAAGCGCGCCCGCGACCCGCCGCGCCCGACGCAGGCGGCAACCCGTCCGCCGCGCCGCAGGCGCCCGCAAGCCCGGACGCACCCGGAAAGGAGCCTCTCCCGTGAAACAAGCCCTCATTTCCTGCGTGAAATTCTATCGAAAGAGCGTTTCCCCGCTTTTTCCGCCGTGCTGTAACTATTACCCCACCTGTTCCCAATACGCGCTCGACGCGCTGGAAAAGTACGGAGCCGCGAAAGGGAGCCTGCTGGCCGCCAAGCGCTTTCTGCGCTGTCACCCGTTCCACAAGGGCGGCTATGACCCCGTGCCCTGATTTTGATTTCTGGAGGAAAACGCCGTTATGTTTTCGACGCTCGGATACTATATCTGTATCCCGTTCGCTTGGCTGGTCCGCATTTTCTACACGCTGACCCACTCCTACGGACTGGCGATTATCTTCTTTACGCTGGCGGTCAAGCTGATACTGCTCCCGTTACAGCTCAGAAGCAAAAAAAGCATGATGCGCATGAACCGGGTTTCCGGCAAAATGCAGGAGCTCCAAAAGAAGTACGCGAACAATCAGGTCAAGCTCAACGAGGAAATGACGAAGCTGTACGAAGAGGAAGGCGTCAACCCCATGAGCGGCTGTTTCTGGAGCTTTCTCCCCCTGCCGATTCTCATCGCCCTGTATTCGATTATCCGCCAGCCCATTACGCGCTTTATGATGTTGTCCGAAGACCTCGTGGAAACGCTGGTCGGGCAGTTGACGGCGGCGGGCGCGGACATGTCGCCCATTGTCCTCATGCGCAACGGGGAGGCCGTCGTCAAGGACGGCGTGACGCAGTTGACCGGATTCGGGCAGATTAACCTTGCAAAACTTGTCACCGACCAGTACCCGCAACTCGTGGAGAACGTGGGCGGCTGGATTGACATTAACTATAATTTCTTGGGGCTGGATTTGGCGGCGGCGCCGTCAAGCAAACTCTCCGGCTTTGCGCCGTCGTGGGAGGCCATCGGGCTTCTGCTCATCCCGATTCTGGCGGGCTTGTCGCAGTTCCTGTTGAGCCGCGTTTCGCTCAAACAACAGCCCGTGCAGGAGGGCGCCGCCGCGAGTTCCGCCAAGTCCATGATGTACACCATGCCCCTGTTTTCCGTGTTCATCGCCTTTTCCATGCCCGCCGCGCTGGGCGTGTACTGGATTGCGCAGAGCGCGTTTTCCGGGGCGCAGGAATACTTTATGGGGAAATTCTTCCTCAAGCGCATGGAGGAGGAGGAAGCCGCCCACGCCGCCGCCGTGGAGGCGGACAGGAAGCGGCGCATAGAGGAAGGGCGCGCAGAGCAGGAGAAGCGCAAGCAGGAACAGCCCAAAAAGCAGACCATGAAGGAGAAGCGCCGCGCCGCCCAGGAGGCCCGCGCCGCCAAGGCCGGGCGCAACAGCACCAACGAAGCCGGACGCATCGGGGACCGCCCTTACGCGAGGGGGCGTTCTTATAAAGCCGACCGTTACGGCGCTTGAGGAGTGGAAACATGAGAGACTATATCGAAATCGCCGGCAAGACCGAAGAGGAGGCAATCCGCAAGGGGTTGGAGCAGTTGGGGCTTGACCGGGACGAGGTTTCCATTGAGATATTGGAACGCGCCAAGGCGGGCTTTCTGGGGTTCGGAAGCGCCCCGGCGAAAATCCGCGTGAGCTACGGCCCCGACAAGCCCGACCCCGTTCCGGAGCCCGCGGAGGCGGACAAGCCGCAATCCAAGGCGGCTAAGCCGGAGAAAAAAGCGGACAAGCCGCAATCCAAGGAGCCCGATACGGAAGCGGAGGGCGCCGGAACGGAAACTCCCGCGCCCGAACGCCGGGAGCGTCGGGAACGGCGCCGCAAGCCAAAGGCGCCCGCGCCCGAAATTCCCGACGACGCGCCCGACGCCGTGCCCGTAATCGCCCCCGCGCCCCAACCCGACGCGGCGAAAAAAGCGCGTCCGGGCAAGGGCAAGCGCAAGCCGTCGGCGAAAGCCCCCGACCCCCCGCAAGCCGAACCCGTCCCCGTCCCGGCGGAGGAAGTCGACGACGAGAAAGCCCAAGCAATCCGCGCTTTCCTCTCCGGACTGCTCGAACATATGGACTGTCAAGCGGAAATCCGGGTGTTCCGCCCGGAGGAAAGCCGCTACAAGGTCATCTTGGAGGGCGCGGGCATGGGCGCGCTCATCGGGCGGCGCGGGGAGACGCTCGACGCCATCCAGCAACTGACAAACTATTCCGTCAACCGCAACGGGGCGCGGGTTCGCATACAGCTTGACGCCGAGGGCTACCGCGAGAAGCGCGAGCAGAGCTTGCAGAACTTGGCGCGGAAGGAGGCGGCGAAAGTGGTCAAATACCGCAGGAGCCGCACCTTGGAGCCCATGAACGCCTACGAGCGCCACGTTATCCACACCGCCTTGCAGGAGTTCCCCGGCGTGAACACCTACTCGACCGGAGTTGACCCCAATCGGCGCGTCGTGATTGCGTTCGACCGCGAAAACGCGTAAATGACAGCCCCGCTTCTTTTCCGAGGCGGGGCTGTTTTCAGCGCAGGAGCATAAGAATGACGCCGTAGACGACCCCGGCCAGCGTCCCGTAGACAATCACGGGCCCCGCCACCGTGAACATTTTCGCCGCCATGCCCGTTATCATGCCCTCGCTCTTGAAGTCCATCGCCGGGGACACCACCGCGTTGGCAAAACCCGTGATAGGCACAAGCGTCCCCGCGCCGCCGTAACGCGCCAGCTTGTTGTAGAGGTTCAAGCCCGTCAGGAGCGCGGAAAGCGCGATAAGCACGCAGGACGTAGCCAAGGAGGCGTCCTGTTCGCCCAGACCCGCCCGCGCCCACGCGTTATGGATTCCCTGCCCCAAGACGCAAATCAACCCGCCCGCGACGAACGCCAGCGCGGTATCCCGGACTATCGGCGACTTCCGCGCCCGCCCCGACACGTAATCCCTGTATTCTTCCGGACTGATTTCCACTCATGCCACATCCTTTCCCCCGCAGTATGCGCCTTTCGCGGGAAATCATGCGCGGCGGACGGCGCGTCCGAAACTTTTCTGAAATTCGACGCGAAACCGCTTTACATTCCGCAAAAAAACGGGTATACTATGCTTAATAGTATCGGCTCTGTTTCCAAAGATTTCCACGGGGCGGGGCGGAAAGGCGGCGTTAGCATGGACGAATTTACCAGAAAATTCAATATCGCAAGGGAAAAGGACGCCGAGATTCACCGCGTCCTGTCCGTCGTCTACCGTGCGTTGGAGGAAAAGGGCTACAACCCCATCAACCAGATTGTGGGCTACATCCTCTCCGAAGACCCGACCTACATCACGAACCACAGCAACGCCCGGACGATGATTCGCAAAATCGACCGCGACGAGCTTTTGCAAACGCTGTTGCGCTCCTACCTCCGGAACGCCCCGGACAAGCATTCCGGGGAATGACGGAAACGGGCGTCCGGAATATGAAAAAAGGTGAAAAAAATGTTTGACAAGGGCGCGGAAATCCCGTATAATAAGCAATGTTGCCCCGACGCGGGGATATTGGATGTCAGGCCGATTCTGCACGCGCCGGGGAAGTCGATTTCCTTCCGGTTTTCGCGGGACTTCTCCGGCTTGGACTTTGGCGGGCGCAAGCCCGCGGCGCGTCCGGTAGAAGTCGAGGGAACCGTGCGCAACCGCGCCGACGCCTTGGAGCTGGAAATGACCGTCTCCGCGACGCTCGACGCCGTCTGCGACCGTTGCGGGAAACGCTTCCCGCTCCCCAAAACGACGGAGTTCCGGTGCCTCTTGGCGGAGTCCGCGGAGGACTATGACAACGACGAGATTGTGCTGTTGCAGGACGGCAAAGCCGACGTTGGAGAACTCGCCCGCGCCGCGTTCGTGCTGGACATGGACGCCAAAACGCTGTGCTCCGAGGACTGCAAAGGCCTCTGTCCGCGTTGCGGGGCGAACCTCAACGAGGGGCCCTGCTCCTGCAAACCGGAAGCCGACCCCCGCTGGGCGGCGCTGTCGGCTCTGCTCGACGCGCCCAACGACGAGTGATAAAACAAACATAGAGAAGGAGGGAACCATCATGGCTGTTCCGAAGGGAAAAGTATCGAAAGCCCGCCGCGACAAACGGCGCAGCGCCACTTGGAAACTCGCGTCTCCGACGCTGGTCAAGTGCCCGAAGTGCGGCGCGATGCGCCTGCCGCACCGGATGTGCCCGGAGTGCGGCACGTACAACGGGCGCGAAATCAAATCCGCTCAGGCGTAACGCGGGCGAAAGGAAGGGAAGCGCGTCTTCCCTCTTTGTTTTTTTCTGCGGCGTTCCGCGTCCAGCGGGCGCGGCCAAGACAAGAAAGGATGTGACAGCGTGAAGCCGATGATTGCGATTGTGGGGCGCCCGAACGTGGGAAAGTCCATGCTGTTCAACCGCCTGATTGGGCGGCGGCTGTCGATTGTGGAGGATACGCCCGGCGTCACCCGCGACCGTATCTACGGCGAAAGCGACTGGAACGGGCGCGCCTTCACCGTCGCGGACACGGGCGGCATAGAGCCGAACGCGGACAGCCAAATTTTGTCGTTCATGCGCGAACAGGCGCAGATTGCCATTGACAACGCCGCTGTGATTGTTTTTGTCGCCGACATTCAGACGGGCATGACGGCGGCTGACGCGGACGTTGCCGAGATGTTGCGCAAGTCGGGCAAGCCGGTCGTGCTGGCGGTCAACAAGGCGGACGGTATCGGCCCGACGAATCCCGACTTGTACGAGTTCTATAATCTGGGCTTGGGGGAGCCGATACCCGTCTCCGCCGTCCACGGGCACGGCACGGGCGATTTGCTCGACGCCTGCCTGAAATACTTCCCGCCCGAAACGGACGAGGAATCCGAACCCGACGCCATACGCGTGGCGGTCATCGGCAAGCCGAACGCCGGGAAATCGTCGCTGGTCAACCGGATTTTAGGCGAGGAGCGCGTGATTGTGTCGGACGTTGCCGGGACGACACGCGACGCCGTCGACACGCCGTTCACGAACGCCGAAGGCTCTTATATCTTCATCGACACGGCGGGGATACGGCGCAAGTCGAAAGTGGAGGAAGCGGTAGAGCGCTACAGCGTCCTGCGGGCGACCATGGCCGTGGAGCGCGCCGACGTTTGCCTGATTCTTATCGACGCGGCGGAGGGCGTCACGGAACAGGACGCGAAAGTAGCCGGGTTAGCCCACGACGCCGGGAAAGCGAGCGTCATTGTGGCGAACAAGTGGGACTTGCCCGACAAGGACGACAAGACCATGGAGCGCATGACGAAGGAAATACGAAACGCGCTGTCCTATATGCCCTACGCGCCGATTGTGTTTTTGTCCGCCCTGACCGGACAGCGCGTGCAAAAACTGTTCCCCGCGATTCGGGAAGTCCGGCGGCAGTCGGGAATGCGCGTCACGACGGGCGCCCTGAACAGCGTCTTAGCCGACGCGCAGACACGCGTGCAACCCCCCACAGACAAGGGGCGCCGCCTCAAAATCTACTATATGACGCAGGTCGGAACCTATCCGCCGCACTTTGTCGCGTTCTGCAACGATACCAAACTCTTTCATTTCTCCTATCGGCGTTATCTCGAAAACTGTATCCGCAACACGTTCGGGCTGGACAGCGTCCCGCTTGTCCTGACCGTCCGGCAGAAGAGAGACAAGGAGGTTTAAAGAATGCCCGTCAGCTTACTGGATTGGATGCTTTACACGGCGGTTTTCCTGTTCCCGGCGTCGATTGTGTCGTATTTGTGCGGCTGTTTCAACGGCGCCGTGGTCGTCTCGAAGTATATCCTGAAAGACGACGTGCGCGAACACGGGAGCGGCAACGCCGGACTGACGAACTTTTACCGCACGTTCGGCGGCGTCCTGACGCTGGTCGTCATTCTCTGCGACGTGCTCAAGATGGTCGTCGCCGTGGGGCTGGTCACGCTCCTGATAGGCAACACCGTCGTTGCGCGATACTGGGCGGGGCTGTTCTGCCTGCTGGGGCATATGTTCCCGTGCATGTTCGGCTTCAGGGGCGGCAAGGGCATTTTGTCCGGCGGAACGCTGGCGATTCTCATCAACTGGAAAGTAGCGGTCGTCGTCTGGGGCGGATTCCTCCTGCTGGTTGTGCTGACAAAATACGTCTCCCTCGGCTCCCTGTGGGCGGGGGCGAGCTTCCCCTTTGCCTCTTGGCACTGCTATCCGCAATTCCCGCTTGCGATAGTTCTGGCTTTCATTACGGGCGGGCTGGTGGTCTGGCAACACCGCTCCAACGTCGGGCGGCTGTTGCGCGGCAAGGAGAACAAGTTTTCGTTCCGGCATAAGGGCGCGGAGAAGAAACAAGAGCCGCCCCCGGAGGAAAGCGGCGCGGACGGGGGGAAGGCGGCATGAAAGCGGTTGTCGTGGGAAGCGGCGGATGGGGCACGGCGCTGGCGCAAGTCCTGCGCGACAACGGGCACGAGACCTTCCTATGGTCGCATAACCCCGCCAAAGCCGCCGAAATGCAAAAAAGCCGGGAAAACCCCCTGCTTCCCGGCGTGAGAATCCCGGACGGCTTGCAAGTCACGGGCGATTTAGCTTGTCTGGAGGGCGCGGAACTGGTCGTAAGCGCGGCGCCGTCGTTCGCCGTGCGCGAGACCGGGCGCAAAATCGCGCCGTACCTGACAAAATCGACCGTCCTTGTCTCCGTGTCGAAGGGCATTGAGCGCGGAACTTGCAAGCGCATGAGCCAGTTATTATGGGAAGAGACGGGCGGCGTATGCGGAATCGCGGCGTTGTCGGGGCCCACCCACGCGGAGGAAGTCGGCTTGCGCCTTCCCACGGGTTGCGTGGCGGCGTCGCCGTCCGGGGACGTTGCCCGGTTCGCGCAGGACGCCTTCATGAACTCCTATTTCCGCGTCTACACGAGTTACGATATAGTCGGCGTGGAGCTCGCCGCCGCGCTCAAAAACGTGATTGCCCTGACCTGCGGCGTCTGCGACGGGCTGGGCTATCAGGACAACACGAAAGCCCTGCTCATGACCCGCGCTATGGCGGAGCTGGCGCGGCTGGGCGAACACCTTGGAGGAAGCCGCCGCACGTTCAGCGGCTTGGCGGGCATGGGCGACCTGATTGTGACATGCACTTCCATGCACTCGCGCAACCGCCGCGCCGGAATCCTAATCGGGCGGGGCGTGCCCGTCCCGGACGCGCTGAAACAAATCGGCGCGGTTGTCGAAGGCTATTACGCCGCCGAGAGCATTCACGAGCTTGCGGAGCGGGAAGAAGTGGAAATGCCAATCTGCCGTTGCGCGTGGGAGGCGCTCTACCGGGGGCGCGACATCCGCAGTATGGCGGGGGAACTCATGGGACGCGCCCGCAAGGACGAGTTGCTGGGCTCGACTTGGCTGTGAAAATAGGGCGGTGTGCGCAAAGTTTTTCGGGGGCGGGCAAAGGTTCGCCCCCGTTTATCGTCGCGCCCCGCCCCTCCGCGTTCCGCGTCCGCCGCAAACGCGCTCACACGCGCCCGCCGCCGTAAAAGTAGGCGTTGCAGGGAATCATGCCGTTGTAGAGCTTGCGCCGCCGCACGGCGCGGCGTCCGAAACAGCGCTCAAAGTCCTCGTGCGACGACAATACCACTACCCGCCACTTCTCCGGCAACCCGTCCAGCGTCTTTCCGAAAGCACGGTACAGCGCCTCCGCCCGCTCCTTGTCCAACAGCCGCTCGCCGTAGGGCGGATTCGTGACAAGCTGCCCGTACTCGCTGTCGCGGCGCAAAGACAGCGCGTCGGCGACTTCAAAACGCGTGCAGTCGTCCACGCCCGCAAGCGCCGCGTTATGCTTGGACAGCTCCACGGCGGCGGGGTCTATGTCGCTCCCCATGATGTCGTAATGCCCGTGATATTCCTTGTCCATTGCCTCTTCCGCCGCGTCAAGCCAGTATCGGGACTCCATCATTTTCCATTTCTGCGCGGCGAAACGGCGGTCAAGACCGGGGGCGCGGTTCTTGGCGATGAGCGCCGCCTCTATGGGTATCGTGCCGGAGCCGCAGAACGGGTCAAGGAACGGGTCCTTCCCGCGATAGCGCGACAGCAGTACCAGCGCCGCCGCGAGCGTCTCCCGCAACGGCGCCCCCATGTTCCGCGCCCGATAGCCGCGCTTGTAAAGCCCGTCGCCCGTCGTGTCGAGGTACAGCGACGCCGTGTCATGGATAATGGCGAACCGTATTTGATAGCGTTCCCCGGTTTCGGGGAGCGTCTCGCAACCGTAGGCCCTGCCCAGACGCGTCGCGGCGGCTTTCTTCACTATCGCCTGACACGCCGGGACGGAATGCAGAATCGAATTGAGCGACCAGCCCTTGACGGGAAACTCGCCGTCCTTGGGGATGATTTCCTCCCACGGAATGCGGGCGGCACCCTGAAAGAGCGCCTCGAAATCGGGCGCGGGGAACGCGCCGACTTTGAGCAGTACCCGCGCCCCGCAACGCAGGTTGATATTGAGCCGCGCCGCCTCCGCGATAGAGCCCGCGCACGACACGCGCCCGTTTTCCGCCCGGACGTTCTTGCAGCCCAGACGGCGCATTTCGTCCGCCACGAGGCTTTCCAGCCCCAGCAGACAGGGTACCGTGAATATCATGTCAAAACCTCTCTATATGCCCTAATGCCATACGCTGAAAAACCCCTCCCCCTGTCCCCCTCCCCAAAGGGGAGGGGAAGCAATGGACTTTTGCTTCCGTTCCCCTTGGGGAGGGGGAAATGATAGACTTTTCGTTTTTCGTTCTCCCCCTTTGGGGGAGATGTCGCGCAGCGACAGAGGGGGTTTTCAGCGCACGTCATAGGCTTTATCGCGCCTCACAGCGCCTGCGCGGCGAACATCTCCTCAAAGGAACGGATGTAGTAGTCGGAAATGGCGCGGATTTCGTCCTGCTCCGCCTCGGCGTCGGCGTCGTACACGCCCGCCACGCGGAAGCCCGCCGCCTTCGCCGTCCGTA
Source organism: Oscillibacter sp. (assembly GCA_017527365.1). Lineage (GTDB taxonomy): Bacteria > Bacillota > Clostridia > Oscillospirales > Oscillospiraceae > Oscillibacter. The sequence goes on along the minus strand of JAFXQD010000028.1, from coordinate 2,549 downwards.
TTGCCGGAAGCGAGTCCTCAAAAATAATCGTGTCCCGCTTGTTGGAGCGCAGGCGCACCATCGCCCGCTCGAAAATGTCGGCGCTCTTGTCCTTGCCCGCCCCCGACTCCTGACAGGTGATGATTCCCCGGAAATACTCGTCCAATCCGGCGCACTTGAGCCCCGCCTGCGCCAAGGGGCGGTCGGTGCCCGTCGCCACGTACATCCACACGCCCTCCATTTTCAGCAGGGACAGGAACTTTTCCACGCCCGGCTTCGCCTGCGCCTTGGTCTGGTAAAACGCCTGTATCCGCTGTTCAATCTCGGCGACAATGCGCTCTTCGGACAGGTTGAGCTTGTAGACTTCGCGGAGATAAACGGCGGTGTCAAGCAGGGTCAGCGGGCGGATTTCCTCCCACAGGTTGCCCTTCGCCATGCGCCCCTGCGAGCGCAGGTAGTCGTTGAGCAGGTTCCGCCACATGGGCATGGTGTCCAATAACGTGCCGTCCATGTCGAAAATCGCGCTTTGCAGTCTCATAACGCGCCTCCGTTTCTTTATGTACTCCCGCCCGCGTCGGCGGGCGGGTTCGCTGTTCAGGTTTTCGCGGTGAAGTAGCCGGGATTTGACGCCCCGCCGTCTATGCGGGCGTAGGTGTAATCGGCGTGGCTATCATTATAAGTTGTTCCGTTACCGCCGACAAGCGATATACAACCGGAAAACATATTATCGCTCCACTCTGTCCGATTTGTTACAAACTTATCGGAAGCGTAGATAGTGTTCAATTCTGAACAGCCATAGAACATAATGCCTATTGTTGCATTGGCGGTATCAAAATTGCTTACATCCAGCATTGTCAAGCCCGAACATTCGGCGAACATGCCGCTCAATTCCGTGACCTTCGCGGTATCAAAATTGCTTACGTCCAGCTCTGCCAACCCCGAACATCTGTAGAACATATGCCCCATATACGCGACATTGGCAGTATTGAAGTCACTCACATCTAAAGCGGTTAGGCGCGAACAGCCGTAGAACATAGCGTCCATAGCCGTAACCTTGGAAGTGTCCAGATTTTTAATATTTCTAATTTCTTTCAAGTTTGCAAGACCGTAAAACCAAAATGCGGTGGACATTGGCTGAATCTTATCGGCGAACTCAACCGACTGAATAGACGCTCTTTCGCTGTACCATGGAGTCATTGGATTTTGAGCGTCATAGTCAAATTGATATTTATTTTTAATATCTATCTCATATGTCTCTATGATTTCCAATTCGGATTGCGGCGCGTTTCCGTGTTGAAAAACCATTGTTCCGTCTGTGTACAGAATCGCGTAAACGTCGCTTTCCGGTTCGTTAGACGGTTTGCGCGTATCGCCGCAAGCGGTCAGCGGAGAAAAGTTTCCGCTGTCCAGCAGAAACGCCTTTGCGTAAGCATTTTCAGAGATGTTGTCAAAGGAAATCGCAACGGTTTGCGCGTCCGACGCGCCGCCGACGCTTTCGGAACGCGCCGCAATCATTTTTCCGCTTTCGTCGTACACCGCTACCCATAACGCGCAGTTTGATTCCGCCGTCGCGCTTACCGTCACGGCGGCGCCGCTTATCGTCACGCCGTGCACGGCGTAATCGGCGGCGGAGGCGGAGAGCGTCAGGAACAGCGCCAGCAGAAGCGGAACGGGGAAAATAACCAGTCGTTTCACGGGCGGTTTCCTCCTTTGTCGTAAAATGGTGGTCGCGGGAGTATTTTACTATAGATTCCGCTTTCCCGCAAGGGAAATTTTTTTCGCCCCCTCCCGGCGCTGTCGCGCCGCCCTCCCCAAAGGGGAGGGCTTTGGGGCGCTCAACCGTTCGGGCGGTTTTTTAGAGGCTTTCGCGCTTGTGTCTCCCCCTTTGGGGGAGATGTCACGCAGTGACAGAGGGGGTTTTCAGCAGAGCTTCGCCCCGGCGGGGATTGCGTCGTCAAGGATAATCAGATTCAGCTTTTCCTCGCCGTTCTCCTTGTGGACGGCGGAAAGCAGCATTCCGTTACTCTCCAGCCCCATCATCTTGCGCGGCGGGAGGTTGACAATCGCCGCCAGCGTCTTGCCAATCAGGGCTTCCGGCTCGTACCACGCATGGATTCCCGAAAGGATTTGGCGGTCAGTCCCGGAGCCGTCGTCGAGGGTGAAGCGCAACAGTTTCGCGCTCTTCTTGACCGCTACGCAGTCCTTGACTTTGACCACGCGGAAGTCGCACTTGCAGAAGGTCTCGAAATCTACGGGCGTTTCCGCGAACGGCTCCGGCTCTATCGGCGGCGCGGCTTTTTTGGCGGCTTCGGACGCCGCTTCCAGTTCGGCTAACGCCTTTTCCATGTCCACGCGGGGGAAGAGGTTCTCGCCCTTTTCGATTTTGGCGTTGACGGGCAGGGCGCCCCACGCGGCGGCGCTGTCCCATGTCCGCACGGGCTCCGCCGCGCCGATTTGCGCAAACAGCTTTTCGCAGGATTCCGGGATGAAGGGCGTCAGGAGGATTCCGCAAATGCGGGCGGTTTCCAGCAGGTTGTAGAGCACGTGGGCGAGGCGGGCGCCGTTGGCGC
>JAFXQD010000027.1 GCA_017527365.1 Oscillibacter sp. | reverse complement strand
CACGATTTGCTGTATGTCGCCGGAGGCCCCCGAACAAATCGAACATCTGTTGATTCCGGGGCTTGGCGTGGGATTCGTGACCACGCGTCCGGGCATGGAGTACGGCGGGACGCCGTTCCGACGCGTCCGCGTGGACGCCTTAACGACCGTCCCCGACAAGGGCGCGTTCCGCTTGGAAACCCGTATGGCGTCGGTACTACGGCAGGAGGCCGTGTCGGCTCTCCGCGAGGCCAAAGCCGCGCATGACGAATTGGAGGCCGTCTATCATCCCTACGCCGATTTCGAGGGCGTCGGCTCCGTGGCGGCGTTGGAATCCGGGCGACTGCTCGACCGTCTCCGCAACGTTCACGGCAAGCGGTGCATCATGGAGACTTCGTAAGCGGTGCGTTCTTCGGTTCCTTCGTCGGTGGCCTTGTGGTAAATGCGGCTCTGCACGCGCCCCTCTAACTCTAACGGGTCCCCGGTATGCAGTTCCCCAGTCTGTAGGGCCAACTGCCCCCACGCTATCACGGGGAGGTAGTCCGAACGCCCGTAACGGCGCGGGACCGCAAGCATGATGTCGCAGATACTCCGTCCCAACGGCGTGCGGCGGAGTATGGGCGGCTTGCATAAGGTCCCCGACAGGAAAATCTGGTTGCAGGCCGCGCCGAGGCCGGGCTGTAAATTGCGGCTGTAGACGGCCAATATGAGACGGCTTCCGGTCCCGGTGCGGTTGTTGAAGGAGCGGAGTTGTCCCTGTACCCGTATGGGCTGGTCGGTGTCGGTCATGGGGAGGCTTTCTTCCGGAATCAGGACCGGCAAGAGGTCGTGCTGTCCGGACAGGCGCGGGACTTCCAGCGGGAAACGGTAAAACCGGATTCCATGATTTTCATGGGACGGCTCCGGGGGTTCACGGACCACCCCTTCTAAAACCACCTGATTCCGGCTTTGATTCGTCATGTTGTCCACCTCCTGAGAGTGATGGGATATCTTATGTGCGTCCGGCGCGAAATAGACCCGCCGCCCCGTCGCGGGAGAAAATATCGGCCTTTTTTACGAGAAAGGGCCTCTTTTACGTCATGAATATGCAAACAGCGCGGACCTCGCCCGGAAAAGTTGTGCATATCGGCGCTTGCATAACCGCACGGAAGATTGTATAATGCACTCTACCGTGAAAAAGATGGGGGCGTGTGCGCATGAAATCCAAGCAGGACATCAAGAAAGTGGTGCTGGCCTACTCCGGCGGGCTCGACACATCCATTATTATACCATGGTTGAAGGAAAATTATAATGACCCGGAAATTATCGCGGTGTCCGGAGACGTGGGACAGGCGGGGGAATTGGACGGCCTTGAGGAAAAGGCCCTCAAAACGGGCGCGTCCAAACTCATTATCGCGGACCTCGTGGACGAGATGGTGGACGAGGTCATCATCCCCGCCCTGAAAATGGACGCCAAATATGAGACGTACCTACTCGGCACGGCGTTCGCCCGTCCGATTCTGGGCCGCAAGCTCGCGCAGGTGGCCTTGGAGGAACACGCCGACGCCGTTTGCCACGGCTGTACCGGAAAAGGCAACGACCAAGTGCGTTTTGAACTGGCCGTGAAGCGTTTCGCCCCCGACATGACGGTTATCGCGCCGTGGCGGGAATGGTCCATCCGCTCCCGCGACGAGGAAATCGACTACGCCGAGGCCCACAACGTCCCCCTCAAAATCTCCCGCGAGACGAACTACTCCAAAGACAAAAACCTCTGGCATTTGAGCCACGAGGGCCTTGACTTGGAGGACCCCGCCAACGAGCCGGATTACGACAAGCCCGGATTCCTTGAAATGGGCGTGTCTCCGGCGCAGGCCCCCGATACGCCCGCCTACGTCACGATTGACTTTGAAAAGGGCGTCCCCGTGGCCCTCGACGGCGAACGGATGAAGGCGTCCAAGATTATCGCCGGACTGAACGAAATCGGCGGCGCGAACGGTATCGGTATTATTGACATCGTGGAAAACCGCCTTGTGGGCATGAAAGACCGCGGCGTGTACGAGACCCCCGGCGGCTCCATCCTCTACTTCGCCCACGAACAGCTTGAAATGCTCACCGTGGACAAGGACACGCTCCACGCCAAACAAAAGCTCGCCGTGGACTTCGCCGACCTCATCTACAACGGCAAATGGTTCACGCCGTTGCGCGAGGCGATTTCCGCCTTTGCCGACAAAGCCAACGAGAACGTGACGGGCTCCGTCCGCCTGAAACTCTACAAGGGCAACATCATTCCCGCCGGAACAACGTCCCCCTGTTCCCTCTACTCCGAGAACTTGGCGACGTTCGACGAGTCAGACTACAATCAGAAAGACGCCGCCGGGTTCATCAACCTTTGGGGACTGCCGACAAAAGTGCAGGCGCTCAGGGAAAAGGGCTTGCTGTGACCGGACGGCGCCGGCTTTGCGGGCGGCGGGGGAAGTCTTTCCCCCGTCGCGCTTTATGGGGCGGCTCGCGCCGTCCGGGGAGGGATTGCTATGAAACTATGGTCAGGGCGTTTCGGAAAGGACACCGACGCGCTTGTCAACGCCTTCAACGCGTCCATCGGCTTTGACCGCCGCCTGTACCGCGAGGACATACGCGGGAGCCTTGCCCACGCCAAAATGCTTACGGACTGCGGAATCCTGTCCCCGAAAGACGGGGAGGCCATCCGGCGGGGCTTGGAGGGAATCCTGTCCGACATCGAGGCGGGGAAAGTCGAGTTCAGCGCCGACCACGAGGACATCCACATGAACGTCGAGGCGTTGCTTACGGAGCGCATCGGCGACGCCGGGAAGCGCCTGCACACGGCGCGGAGCCGCAACGACCAAGTGGCCCTTGACTTCCGCATGTACGTGCGCCGCGAAATCGGCGTTGTCATCGGGGAAATACTGTCGCTGGAAAGCGTGCTGTGCAAGCGGGCGAAACAGTACCAGACCGCCGTCATGCCCGGCTACACCCATCTGCAACGCGCCCAGCCCGTCTCCTTCGCCCACCACCTTCTGGCATACGCGCAAATGTTCGTGCGCGACGTGACGCGCCTTGAGGACTGCCGCGAACGCCTGAACCAGTGCCCGCTGGGGAGCGGCGCCCTCGCCGGGACAACCTACCCCATCGACCGCTGGGAGACAGCGGAGGCCTTGGGCTTTGAAAGCCCCTCCGCCAACTCCATCGACGGCGTGTCCGACCGCGATTACGCCCTTGAACTGCTGGCGGACTTGTCCATCCTCATGACCCACCTTTCCCGCTTCGCCGAGGAGATTATACTATGGTGCAGTTGGGAATTCAAGTTCATTGAGCTGGACGACGCATACGCCACGGGCTCTTCCATCATGCCGCAAAAGAAAAACCCCGACGTGGCGGAGCTCGTGCGCGGCAAGGCGGGGCGCGTGTACGGAAGTTTGATTACGCTGTTGACCGTCCTAAAGGGCTTGCCCCTCGCCTACAACAAGGACATGCAGGAGGACAAGGAGCCCGTCTTTGACGCGCTGGACACCGTGGAAATGTGCCTGCCCGTGTTCGCCGCCATGCTCGACACCATGACGGTCTGGCCGCAGAACATGCGCGCCGCCGCCGGGCGCGGCTTCATCAACGCCACCGACTGCGCCGACTACCTCACAAAGAAGGGTATGCCGTTCCGCGACGCCTACGCCGTGACCGGGAAACTGGTCGCGCAGTGCGCGAGGCAGGGCAGGACGCTGGAAGAGCTGTCGTTGCCGGAGCTTCAAGCGGCGTCGGAGCTGTTCGCCGAGGACGTGTACGACGCTTTGCGGCTGGAAAACTGCATGGCGCTGCGCCACAGCTACGGCGGTCCCGCCGTGCGCGAAACCGAACGGCAGATACATGAAATCGAGGACTTTGTAGCCGTGCGGCGCAAGGAAAGCGAAAAAGAGGAGGACGAGACGCCCCAAGAGGACGAGGAAGCGTCGCAAGAGGACGACAGCGAAACGCTCCAAGAATGCGAGGAATCGACGCAAGAAGGCGGGGAAACGTCTCAGGAGGGCGCGAATGAAACCGAAAGCATACATTGACGGCAAGGAGGGCACGACCGGACTGCAAATCTACGGGCGTCTGGCGGCGCGGGACGACATCGAACTTTTGCTTATCGACGAGGGCAAGCGCAAGGACGTTGCGGAGCGTCAAAAGCTGATGAACGCGGCGGATTTGGTGTTTCTGTGCCTGCCCGACGCGGCGGCGGTCGAGGCGGTCGGGCTTGTCGAAAACCCGGACACGAAAATCATAGACGCGTCCACCGCACACCGCACCGCCCCCGGCTGGGCTTACGGCTTTCCGGAACTCTCCCCCGCGCACAGGGAAGCCGTCCGCAACAGCAAGCGCGTCGCCAATCCGGGCTGTCACGCCACGGGCTTTATTAGTCTTGCGTACCCTCTTGTCGCGGCGGGCGTCCTGCCCAAAGACGCGCCGCTGTCGTGCTTTTCCCTGACGGGCTATTCCGGCGGCGGCAAGAAGATGATAGCGCGGTACGAAGCCCCGGACAGGGATTCCCTGTTGTCAAGCCCCGGCGTTTACGGGTTGCCGCAAGCCCACAAGCACCTGCCCGAAATGCGCGTGGTGTGCGGTTTGGACTTCCCGCCCGTGTTCAGCCCCGTTGTGGACGACTACTATAAAGGCATGGCGACGACGATTCCGCTCCGCATGTCGCAGTTGCGCGGCGTCTCGACGTTGCGCGAAGTGCGGGAGCTTTACGCGTCGCACTACGCCAAAACGCCCGGCGCCGTGTCCGTCGCCGACGGCGTTCCCGCCCTGATTTACGGCGCGGCGTCCGCCGGGAAGGATACGCTTTCCGTTATCGTCGCGGGCAACGACGAACAGTTTACTGTGACGGCGCTGTTTGACAATCTGGGCAAGGGCGCCAGCGGCGCCGCCGTGCAAAATATGAATCTAATGTTGGGCTTGCCCGAATTGGCGGGGCTGAATTTGTAACTTGCGGGCGTTAAGATTGCGCCGCCTGAAGCCTCCCCTTTGGGGAGGGCGGCGCGAAGCGCCGGGAGGGGTTGTTTTCCCCCTCTGTCACTGCGTGACATCTCCCCCAAAGGGGGAGACACAGAAACGCAAATCTTTCAAAAATCCTTTCCCCCGTCCCTGAAAGGGAAGGGGGGCAGGGGGAATTGAGGAATGGCAATGGCGTCAAGCCGGGAATATCTTGACTTTATTCTCGGACAGCTTTCCGAACTCGGCGGAATTTCCCACCGCCCCATGATGGGCGAATTTCTGCTCTACTATCGCGGCAGGCTGTTCGGGGGAATCTACGACAACCGCTTGCTCGTCAAGCCGACGCAAGCCGCCCTTGATTATCTGCGCAACGCAACGTTGGAGCCGCCGTACCCCGGCGCGAAGGAAATGGCGGTCGTTGACGACGCGGACGACAGGGAATATTTGGCGGGCTTGATAGAGGCTATCTGCCCGGAACTGCCGGAGCCGTCGCGGAAACGGCGTTCCCACAGGAGGAAATAATATGAAGTTTATCGAAGGCGGCGTGTGCGCCGCGACAGGTTTCAAGGCGGCGGGCGTCCATGTCGGCGTCAAGACCCACGCCGACTGGAAAAAGGACGTTGCTTTAATCGTTTCGGAAACGCCCTGCGCGGCGGCGGGCGTGTTCACAAAGAACGTCGTCAAGGCGGCGCCGATTCGCGTCGACTTGGAACACCTCAAGAACGGCGCCGCACGGGCGATTATCGCCAACAGCGGCAACGCAAACGCCTGCGCCCCGCACGGCGAAGAATACGCCGAGCGCATGTGCGCGGCGGCGGCGAAGGTCATCGGTTGCGCCCCGGACGACGTGCTTGTGTCGTCCACGGGCGTTATCGGGCAGACGCTCAACATCGCCGCCATTGAGGGCGGAATGCAAAGCCTTTGCGACGCGCTGGAACGCAGTCCCGAAGCGTCGGACGCCGCCGCCCACGCCATTATGACCACGGACACCGCAAAGAAGGAAGCCGCCGTGGAAACGACGATAGGCGGGAAAACCGTCCGTATCGGCGGCGTGGCGAAGGGAAGCGGCATGAGTCACCCGAACATGGGAACCATGCTCTGTTTCCTTACGACCGACTGCGCGATTTCGTCCGGCATGATTCACGAGGCTTTGCTTGAGGCGGCGGCTGTCAGCTTCAACCGCATCAGCGTGGACGGCGACACGTCCACGAACGACAGTTGCATGGTACTGGCAAACGGTCTTGCGGGCAACGCCGAAATCACGGATAAGAACGGCGATTACGCCGCGTTTCTGGAGGCGTTGCAAGCGTTATGCGTCCGTCTGGCGCGGGAAATGGCGTCGGACGGCGAGGGCGCGAAACATCTGGTTACCTGTACGGTCAAGGGCGCGAAGAGCGTCAAAAGCGCGGAGACTATCGCAAAATCCGTGATTTCGTCCACGCTCATGAAAGCCGCCATTTTCGGCGCGGACGCCAACTGGGGGCGCGCCCTGTGCGCCATGGGCTATTCCGGCGAGGCGTTCGACCCGGAGAAAGTCAACGTGTCGTTTGCGAGCGCGGCGGGGGAAATCGCCGTGTGCGCCGACGGGCGCGGCTTGGATTTCGACGAAGCCAAGGCGAAGCAAATCCTCTCCGAGCACGACGTGGAAATCAATATCGCCATGGGCGAGGGCGGCGCGGAGTGCGTCTGCTGGGGTTGCGACATCACTTACGACTATATCAAAATCAACGGGGACTACCGGACTTGACAAAGGAGGCGCCGTTATGGCTTCCCATGAAGCGCAGGCTCAAACGCTGATAGAGGCTCTGCCGTATATCCAGCAGTTCGCGGGCAAAACGATTGTCGTCAAGTACGGCGGCAACGCCATGGTTTCCGACGAGTTGCGGAAAGCCGTCATGAGCGACATTATCCTTTTGCATTTGGTGGGAATCCGCGTGGTGATGGCGCACGGCGGCGGGCCCGAAATCAACGCGATGTTGAAAAAAATCGGGCGTTCGTCGCGCTTTGTGGACGGCTTGCGCTACACCGACCGCGAAACCATGGACGTTGTGCAGTCCGTGCTCTGCGGCAAGGTCAACAAGGACTTGGTGGCGCAAATCAACCGCTTGGGCGGCAAGGCGGTCGGGCTGTGCGGCATGGACGGCGCGTTGTTCCAAGCCGTCCGCCTCGACGAAAAATACGGGCTGGTGGGGCGCATTACGGGCGTTGACCCGAAGCCCGTGGAAAGCGCCCTGCGGAGCGGCTACATTCCCGTGGTCTCGACCGTCGCGCAGGGCGCGGACGCCGACACCGCCTACAACATCAACGCCGACACCGCCGCCGCCAAGCTCGCCGAAGCCCTCCGCGCCGAAAAGCTCATCCTGCTAACCGACGTGCGCGGGCTCCTCCGCGACCCCAAGGACGAGGAAACTTTGATTCGCGTGGTGCAGTTGCGGGAGATTCCCGCGCTCATGCAAAGCGGCATTATCTCCGGCGGCATGATACCGAAAATCGAGTGTTGCGCGGCGGCGATTCGCGGCGGCGTGGAGCGCGTGCAGATTATCGACGGGCGCATTCCCCATTCGATTCTGATTGAGCTTTTGAGCGACCAAGGCATTGGCACCATGCTGAAGCGCGACGAAACGTCCACGCTCGGCGACATGCTCCGCCGCGCCGAACCCGCGCAATACGACGAGTAAAGGGGGGCGGAAACATATGGTAGGCGCGTTGGCGAAAAGGGCGGCGCGGATAACGGGAAAAACGCTCAAATTCGCGGCGGTTGCCGTACTGGCTCTGATTGCGCTGCTTGCCGTTCTGCTTGTCTTTCTTGCGTTGCGCCCGGCGGCGCCGAACAACTACGCGGAAACGGTCAAAACGGGCGGCGAAATTGAGAAGAAGTACCTCAAAGCGGGGGGCGCGAAAGTCAAGCACGCGGAGGAGCCCGCCCCGGAGCCGCTGAAAAAGTTTGAAATCTACTACCCGGCGGAACTGCCGGAGGGCGGCGGCAAATATCCGCTGGTTCTCTTCCTGAACGGCACGGGCATTCCCGGCTCAAAATACAAAGCCCTGTTTCGCCATTTGGCCTCATGGGGGTTTGTAGTCGCGGGGAACGAAGAAGCCAGTACGGGCACGGGCGCGGGCGCGGATTTGACGTTGCAACGTCTGCTGGAACTGAACAAAGACCCGGACAGCGTTTTCTGTGGCAAGCTGGACACGGAGAATATCGGGATTTCCGGGCATTCGCAGGGCGGCGCGGGCGTCCTCGCCGCCGTCACGACGGGCGAATGCCGCGCTTTGTATAAAACGGCGGTCGCGCTGTCGCCGACGCACGAGGAGACCGCCCGCGCCTTGGGCTGGAATTACGAGTTGGAGCGCGTTTCCGCCCCGCTCCTGATGTTCGCCGGGACGGAGGGCGATTTTGAAACCCAGCTTGTCTTGCCTTTTGAGAAGATGACGGAAATGTACGGCAAAATTCCGGCGCCGAAAGCAATGGCGCGGCGCGCAGGCGCCGAACACGGCGATATGCTTTACAGCGCGGACGGGTACGTGACCGCGTGGCTGATGTGGCAGTTAAAGGGCGACGCGGAAGCGGCGAAAGCCTTCTCAGGCGAAAGCCCCGAACTGCTCCGCAACGCTTTGTACCAAGACCAGCAAATCAATTTTGAATCAGGGAGTGACCGCCCATGACATCCGAAGAAATCCGGGCTTTGACCCAAAAGTATATTATGCCCACTTACGGGCGCTTTCCCGTCGTCATCGACCATGGGGAAGGCTCTCGGCTTTACACCCCCGAAGGGCGGGAGTATATCGACTTTACAAGCGGTATCGGCGTCAACGACTTAGGCTATGGCTATGCGCCGTGGGTTGACGCAATCGCCGCGCAAGCCAAGAAGTTAGGGCATACTTCCAACCTGTTCTATACGGAGCCCGCCGCGAGGCTGGCGGAAATCCTGTGCAAGCGCACGGGCATGAGCGACGTTTTCTTTGCCAACGGCGGCGGCGAGGCGAACGAGGGGCTTATTAAGTTAGCCCGCAAATACAGCTTTGACCGCTACGGCAAGGGGCGGGCGACGATTATCAGCCTCAAAAACTCGTTCCACGGGCGCACGATTACTACCTTGAAAGCCACCGGGCAGGAAGTCTTTCACAACTACTTCTTCCCGTTCACGGAGGGCTTCCGCTACGCCGACGCCAACGACATGGAATCCCTGAACGCCGTCGCGGGGGAGGACGTGTGCGCGGTTCTCGTGGAGCTTGTGCAGGGCGAGGGCGGCGTGTTGCCGCTCGACAAGAACTATGTGCGGGAGTTGTCGGAGCTCTGCGCGGCGCGGGATTGGCTCTTGCTTGTCGACGAGGTGCAGACGGGCGTCGGGCGCACGGGGACGCTGTTCGCGTTCCAGCAGTACGGCGTTTTCCCCGACGCGCTCACGTTCGCCAAGGGAATCGCGGGCGGGCTTCCCATGAGCGGCATACTGGCGAATGAAAAGTGCCGCGACGTGCTGTCCCCCGGCACGCACGCGACCACGTTCGGCGCGAATCCGGTCTGCGCCGCCGCCGCGCTCGCCGTGCAGGAGACGCTCGACGACGCGTTTCTTGCCGAAGTCGTGAAGAAGGGCGCGTACCTGCGCGAAAGCATAGAGGCGTTGGGGCTTCCGTGTTTCGGCGCCACTCGCGGGCTGGGGCTGATGATTGGAATCGCCGTCAACGACGGCTACGACAACCGCGAACTTGCAAGCCGCCTTATCGACAACGGCTTGCTTGTCCTGACAGCCGGCGCGGGTATGCGCCTGCTCCCGCCGCTGGTCATCACGAAAGAGGAGACGGACAAGGGGCTTGCGATTATGAAGCAAACCCTTGCGGAATAACGGAGGGATTATGGAAAACCACACGCATTTCTTAAAGCTCTTGGACTTTGCGCCCGACGAAATCGGGCAGTTTCTCGACACCGCCGCCGACCTCAAAGCCAAAAAGAAAGCGCATGTCCCCCACCGCTATCTGGACGGCAAAAACGTCGCGCTGATTTTCGAGAAAACGTCCACCCGGACGCGCTGCGCGTTCGAGGTGGCGGCGTATGACCTCGGCATGGGCGCCACGTACATTTCCACGGGCAGCCAGATGGGCGTCAAGGAGAGTATCGCGGACACGGCGCGGACGCTCGGCAGGATGTACGACGGAATCGAATACCGGGGCTACGGGCAACGTATCGTGGAGGAAATCGCAAAGTACGCGGGCGTCCCCACGTTCAACGGTCTGACCGACGAGTTCCACCCCACGCAGGTTTTAGCCGACTTCCTTACCATTCAAGAGCATTTCGGCAGGCTCAAGGGCGCGAAACTCGCCTATCTGGGCGACGCACGGTTCAATATGGGAAACAGCCTCATGGTAGGTTGCGCGAAAATGGGCTTGCGGTTTGTCGCCTGCGCCCCGAAAGCCTACTGGCCGGACAAGGAGCTTGTGCAGACCTGTCAGGGAATCGCAAAGGCGACGGGCGCGATTTTGGAGT
>JAFXQD010000026.1 GCA_017527365.1 Oscillibacter sp. | reverse complement strand
TGAGCAACTTTACGATTGACCGCACGGCGGCGGGCGCGACCGACACGAACGCCGGGCTGTTCCGCAAGTTGACGAATAACTCCACAGTACGCAATCTCCGCCTTGAGGAGTTCTCCGTAAAGGCGGGGACAGACGGCAACGCCGGAGGCTTAGTTGCCGTCGCCGAAGGGAACGTCACGATTAGCACGGTTCTGGTACGAAGCGCGGAAAAATCCGTCGCGGCAAACGGAAGCGGCGCGGCGGGCGGGCTGGTCGGAACGGCCAGAAGCGCGGCGGGCGACTCGCTCACGATTACCAATTCCGCCGCGACAATGTACGTCAGCGCGGCTAACGGCGCCGCAGGAGGCTTAATCGGAACCGTCGCCCAAGGCGCCGCGACCGTCGACACAAGCTACGCCGGAGGACACACTAAGGACGGCAAATACGCCGATAAAAACGCAAGCGCCGCGTGGAACGTCGCTTCCGCGAGCGGCGCGGCGGGCGGACTGGTCGGCGCGGTCGCAAGCGGCGCGACGCTGAAAACGGAGAACTCTTTCTCCGCCGCGTCCGTCAACAGCGAGACAGCGGAGGCTGGCGGCGTTATCGGCGCGACGGACAGCGCGAATGTGACGTTTAGCGGCTCTGTCTATTCCGCCGCCCCCGTGAGCGGCGCCGCCCGTCTGACAGAACAGTCGCAGGACGAAAACTCCTCGCTTATCGTCTCCGCGAAAAGCGACGCCGGAGCGCTTATCGGCAAATCGCAGGACGGAGTTACTTTCCTGCATCACACGTATTATCTGCCGCAACTTTACAACAAAGCCGTGTACTATTCCGGAAAGAATAGCTGGAATATCTACTACAAGGGCGCGGAGGAAAACGCCGTGGCGGAGGTCATCCCCGACCAGATGGTTTCCTACGGCGACGAAAACACCCCCATTGCCGGGACAAATGCAAACAATCTCTTTCTGGAACAGAATACCTTGACCTATGACGACGCTTACAACCCTGAAAAGAAACCTGACTACCCGGTCAAAAGCCCGGAATATCCTTTCAAGGTCTGGACAAAGTTCAATTTTGACGGTCCGGAAGGGCCCTACTATTACGGCGACTTTGAGGTTGTGCAGAACACAAACTCGGTGGATTTCAACGTCAAGTTCAAGTACAAACTGGGAGACGCACCCGTCGAGTCTTTGCCGGCGGATTCGGAGCAAACCGTCCCCTATACCCGCGACGACGGCTTGAGCTTTATCCCCGCCGCGCTCCCCCTTCAGGAAGGCTACGAGTTCTGCCGCTGGGAACTGACCAAGGAAAACGGCAAGATTCTGCAAAAGGACGGCGCGGACATCTGGAAGAGCGCCGACGGCGCGTCCCAATACAAGCGCGTTACGCTCAATCACCTGATTGTCGAGGCCGCCGACCCGAACGGGACGCGCAGCCTTACGTTTACGGCGGTCTATAAGCAAAACCCCGTCCTGCGCACAATCGAATACTGGTACGCGCCCGACCCGACGAGTTTTGACGGATACGCGCCGCCGACGGACGAGGACAAGGCGCCCACATACGGCCCCTACCCGACCGCGCTCACTAACTCGGCGGGAAAGGCAGTGTACGCCCCCTTGCTCTCGGCAAGCGTGAAACTGCGGGGCTCCGACACAAGCAACACGGAGTATACGAAACTGAAAAACGTCGAGCCCTCCGACCCCTCCCTGACGGGCTACGACTTCTTAGGCTGGTACACGGCGACGCAGGAGGGCGACACAAAGTGGCCGGAGAGCGCGAAAGTGACGTTTGACGACAACCCCGCCGACGCCCTCTTTACAGGAAAGCCGGAGAACGAGCCGCTCAAACTCTACGCACGGTTCGACAGGGTGCGCTACTATACCGTCGAGGTCAAGTTCGCGTACATGGAGGGCAGCGAGGAGAAGCCCTACGACAACGCCAACGAGAAGTTTCGCTACAAGGAAAGAACCGCCCCGGACGCGCCCAATCCAAACCCGGTTCCCCTGCTCGACACGCCCAAGGAAATCGAAGGGATTTACCGAGGGACGGACAAAACAACAAATTACAACACCGAGGCCTATGTCACCACCGACTCAACCACCGGCAAGAAAACCTTCAACGTGAACGCCGCGCTGGAGAGCGACAAGACCGAATCCTACGACCCCAAGGCCGGGGACGCGGAGACGACCTACACGGTATTGTACGAAGCCGACCCCATTGAAGAGAGCTATTATCGGGTGCAATACGTCCTGAAACGCACGACCAAAGCCGAAGCAACGGTGGCGCGACCTGAGCCGGACTATATCAAGTACGAGCACGCAAAAGACGCGCAGGGCAGACTGCTCTATGTTACGAACGACGGAGTTCAACTCTACAAGGACGGGGATAACTGGTATTACGAGAGCAACGGGGAACAGTACGCCGGGGCGAAACCCCAAGGCGTCAGGGGCGCCGCGCTGGAGGTGACCGCGCCTAACGACGCGCAGTACAGCTCTAACGAAAACGACACGTACCCCGCCTACTGCCCGTATGACCGCGGTTTCACCGAAGACGAACTTCAACATTTCACGGAGACGCGCAAAAGCTGGGCTGAGGCAAAGAAGACGATTTTCAGCGAAAGCGAACTTGAGAACTTCCCGGAGGATATGCAGGGCTTCCACCACCTCGGCGCGACGGGCGTCAACTACACATGGACGAACCCCGACGGGACGCGGAGAGCCGGGACGCAGGCAGACCCCTACATTGTCACGTACACCTACGACCGCAACCAGTACACCCTCGCCTTCAACACCTCCGGCGGCACCAACTTCGACGCGTTTACGCGCTATTTCGGCGAGCCGATTGACAACGGCCAAACCATGAAGCGCACGGCGGTGAACTATGACCTGACCGAAGGAAACGTGACGCTGAAAAAGGACTCCGCTGGGAAATCGTATGAGGAAGAGAATATACCGCAGACGCTCATGAACGTGGCGCCGTACCACGAGGGACAGCGCCTCCCCACGCCGACGGAAGAGAAGGAACAGGCGTTCTGGCAGTGGCGGGCGAGCGTCTACACCGACGTGGACGCCACTTGGGGCAAACGCACAGACCTTAGAAGGTGCGACGAGGACGGAAACGCGGTTGAAAACCTCATGCCCGCAAGCGACATGCTCGCCAAGGCAAACTACAAGCCCGCCAAGACCACCTACACCATCGTCATACTGAAACAGAGCGTGGACAACAGCGTACACCTTAACCTCCTGAAATCGAACGACCCGGAGACCCAGAAAGCAATCAACCGGAAGAAAACCTACGAAGAGGTGGAAAGCGTGACGGTGGAGGCCGACACGGACACCCCGCTGACAAACAGCGACGGCGAATACATCGGCAAGGGGGTGCGCCTGAACGACACGGAATACGCGCTTACGAACAACAGTTCCTTTAACATCAACTTTACGGGTTTCGAGTACAGGGACACGGAATGTTTGGGCGAGATGAAGAACGGCGTCCCCACGGTCGCGGCGGACGGCTCCTCTGTCGTGAAGGTCTATTATGACCGCGAGGTGAGAAACATTCTCCTTCTCACTAATAATACCACAGGCTACGTGCAAACCGATGAAAACCCCGTATCGGGAAGGCAATACTACGGATATATCGGCGAAAAGGATGGAAGCGGCTCCTATAGCTACTCCTACGTGAAACTGACGCCCGAAACGGTATGGACAATCAGCGAAACCTATGAGGCAGGTACTGGCGACAACGCAAACTACGGCGTCTATAATAATAACGAAGTTATACAACTTTATTATAGAAAAAGCGCATGGAGAACAAGCGATACCAACTATGGCCCCGTATATAACGGTACGCGCTACCACAAATTAAACACCCCGTCCAGCGAAACGGAAGACACGCTTTACGACTTGTCCGACACCCCGTGGTCACGCGAAGGGAAAACACTCGGCAATTCCTACTGGGTCAAGAACAGCAACGCAAGCGACGCAAGCAAAATTTACAAGCTCACCCTAACCTTTGCGACGAACCCCCGGTGGTTCTGCGACGACAAGGACAACAGCGCGTATAACGGCAAGGAGTACACGGGCGCCCGGTTCAAGACAAGCAATAGCGGCTGGAGGGTACGCCACAACCTTGTCGGGCTGTACGAGCAGACGTTTACTCAGATTGGCCTTTCGTGGCCGCCGGAAAAGGCGAACAGTAACGATCTGAAAGGGTTGTGGTGGTATCCGCAGTCCAACGGCGGCGGCACTCGAACCACATTTCTGAATGCCTTCCTTGAGGAAAACAAGACGGTGTTGACGTACTATGGTATAGAGGATAGCGGCTCAGCGCATATCTACCACTATACCCAGCCATTAGCCGGTAACTATCCGTCAAGCACGAGTGCTGCTACCAATACAAACGAAATAAGCGGCTCGACGGGGTGGAATACTAACACATTTTATTTTAGCAACAAGTACACGGGCTTTACGGTATCGCAATATCGTCAAGATAACGGTCGTTGGCAAACTGCGACTATAGACGCTTCGGTTAGCAACTTCAGTAATCTATATATCCGCCACGAGCGCAACACGTATAAGCTGACCGTAAAGGTGACGGGAATCGAATGGGTTAGTGACAAAGTTGACCCAGAAGACTTTGGATTTACTCAAATCCCCGGAACACAGACGTATAAACGGGAAATTGACGTGAAGTACGAAGAGTCGCTGAAAGACAAAATCGACAGTATAAAAAACGCCGGCAATATCGCCCTCACCAAGGCTCTGGACGATTACAACAAAAGCGACCACGGCGGATACCAGTATACGTTCTGGTGCACGGACACTCTGTGCACGGAGAACGTGGAAAACTTTAACAACAAGACAATGCCCGCCGCCAACATGACGCTGTACGCGAAGCTCACGCCCCCGACGTACTACGTCAAGTTCGAGCTCAAGAGCGAGGAAAGCAATTACCCCGCCGACGAGGTGAAGCCGACGTATGAGGCGAAGAACGACGCAGGACAGTACGTGTCGACCGACCCCGCCCCCGTGGAGGTGCAAGCGGGAAGCAACATCGACTCGCAGGTGGCCAAGGATTCCGGCGGCTTGAAGGACGAATATTCCCCCATTTCCCACAAGTACGATTTGGGCGATTTGCAGTACAGTTTCGACGGGTGGTACTATAAGGTCAACGGCGTAGAGAAGAAGTTCTACTCCTCCATGCCGATTACCCCCGACTTGGTGGCGGACGGAACCGTCAACGGCAAGACGGAGAAAGTTTTGACGCTCTATCCCAAGTGGGCGTATATCGGCAAGACGTATGAGCCCGTGCGGATACGGTGCTACTACAAGGACGAGGACGGCGTAACAAAGCATTATCTTCCGTTCTCGTATACGGTGAAAACGCTTAAGAACGTCGAAGGCACGAACGGCATGGAGGTTGAAGAGGGACCGGATGTAGAACTCCGTTCGGACGAGTATTTCACGGTGACGGACGAAAAGGGCGTTGTGAACGCGACCTACCACGCCGACCCGCACAACATCAAAATCATGCCGGACAACCCGACGGAGGGCGCCAAATACGAGTACGAGCCGGGAACGCGGATTGTCCGCGTTGAGAAAAACGGTGAAAACCTGATTGAGTTGGAGTACGTCAACACCGAGTGGACGTATACGGTAAACTACTGGGTGCGTCTGCGGAACGTCGTCGCCCGCAACGGGGAGAGCTGGATTCCGGAGGGCGGCTTCAACGGCGACAACGAGGACATTGCCGTCAAGGTCTGGTCGGTTTCCGTCCCCGCCATGGGCGAGTGCGACGAAGCGTTCTACAACCAAGGCAAGCACGGTCTGCCCGAAATGTTCCGGAAGGGCTACCTGCTCCTTGGCTGCCATTACGAGAATGAAACCGGCGAGTCCAAGCCCGTGCCCGATTACTCCGCGCTGGTGCGCCGCACAGTGGTGGAGGGGAAACAGAACGTGCTAAACTTCTATATGGAGCCCGACCCCTCCAAGATTTCCATTTCCGGCGGCAACGACACCTACAACGGAGCGCAACACGAAAAAACGCTGTCATACGACTTGGACTTCACGCCCATTGAAGGCTTGGAGTATCAAATCGTAAGCCAATACTGGGATTTGTCCTCCGAAACGGAATTGAAGGATGAGCAAGGCAATCCGAAAGCCCCCGTGGACGCCGGAAACTACTCCGAAACCGCGTATATTCAGGCGACCTACACGCCCCCCCCGTCGGAGTATATCCGCTACGGGCGTTTGGACGAGAACGGAGACCCGGTCAAGGACGCGGACGGAAACGTTATCTTTGAGGAGCTGAAAGACGAGAACGGGAACGTAATCCAGATTCGGCGGGAAATGACGGACGCGAACAGAGCCATAATCACGTCGCCTAAAGAGAAATACACGTACCTTGTATGGAAGAGCGAGAACTACGACAAGCGCGGCGAGTATTTCATTGTGACGCCGAAGACCGTCACGCTGACCAGCGCGAGCATTAGCGTGCCTTACAACGGCGGCGTCCACAAGGCGGAAGAGGTGCGCGTTACGGAAGGCGGATTTGCGGAAGGCGAGTTAAGCCTAACGGACGGGACAGTCCCGACGAATTTTGTCACATTCGCGGTGGACGCCTTCCGGCGAAACCCCGGCACGACGAAAAACGTCTTTGACGTGGATTTCTCCGCATATCCCGCCGTCAAGGAAGAGAACTACGCCATCACCAAAGTGTACGGCACGCTGACCGTTACGTCGGGCGGCTGACAAGCGGCGCCGCGGGCGGCTCCGTCCGCGGCGCCCAAGACCCTATTGTTTGCGCGAAGGAGAAAGGAGAACTGACCATGGCAGTACCTACCCCCCATAACGAGGCGAAAGCGGGAGACATCGCCAAAATCGTGCTCATGCCCGGCGACCCCCTGCGGGCGAAACACATCGCGGAAAACTATCTGGAAAACCCGGTCTGCTTCAACCATGTGCGGAATATGCTGGGCTTCACGGGAACCTACCGGGGGAGCCGGGTGTCCGTCATGGGGCACGGCATGGGCATTCCGTCGGCGGGGCTCTACGCCTACGAGCTCTACGCCTTTTACGGCGTGGAAGCCATCATCCGGATTGGCTCGGCGGGCGGCATAGCCGAAAGCGCCCGTTTGCAGGACGTGATTCTGGCGACGGCGGCCTCCACGAACTCCAATTACGCCGCGCAGTACCATTTCCCCGGACAGCTTGCGGCGTCGGCGTCGTGGCCGCTGTTGCGCAAGGCGGCGGAGACGGCGGAAGCGCTCAACATCCCCGTGCAGGTGGGGCAGGTCTTCTCCTCCGACGCGTTCTACGGAGAGGGCGAAGACGTCAAGAACGCCTGCCGGGCCTTCGGCGTCTTGGGCTTGGAGATGGAGACGGCGGGGCTGTACTGGACGGCGCAGTCTCTGGGCAAGCAGGCTCTCGCCATGCTGACCATATCCGACCACGTGTTCACGGGCGAATCGCTCTCTTCCGAAGACCGTCAAAAGTCTTTCGGCGCCATGATGAAGCTCGCCCTTGAGACCGCCTATCATTTCGCGTAAGACAAACGGCTCCCGTCGCCTGACGGCGGCGGGAGAATACGAAAAAGCGCCGAATCCGTCGCGCAACGCGGCGGGTTCGGCGTTTATCGTCTTAGGGACATCGCGGAAGGCGGCGGAAACGGAAATCGCCGCGTTTTTCTTACGGCGTTTCGCTCCGTTCAAACTCGCCGACAATCAGGGAGCCGTCGTAGCCGCTCTCCGCGACGGAAAAGTATCTCGTCGCGCCGCCGTTGTCCGTATAGCAGACTCCGTTTGTAGGCATATCGCCGGGGAAGGATGTTTGAATCAGCAACGGGCGTTCGGGCGTCAAGGCGTCCTGAGCGTAAAGTTCCCGCACGGAAAAGACGCCCGCGCCGTCCTCGTTTACGTCCTCCAGACTGATTGCCAGAAACTTGAAGTCCCGTAAAATGCGCTCCGTCGAAAAGACAATTCCCCTTGCGTACTCGCCGTCGTCGGCTACGAACGCATCGTAAGCGGACGCGTTTTCATCCGCCCATTGTGCGCGGAAAATCGCGCCGTCGGCGTCGTAGGCGGAATCGCCGCGTGAAAACAGCTCCGCGCCGCCGCCGACCGCATAGACCAGCTTGCCGGGGGCGCCGTCGTCAAAGGCAAAGTAGGCGCGGGGAACGCGCTCGTTGTTTTCAAGGAAGAGCTCATAGCGCGGGCCGCTCTCCCACATCTCCCCGTCCTCTTCCGTATAGACAAGATAACCTTCTTGGAAGTCGTCGGAGCCGTCCAGCATGAAGCCGCCGTTCTCGTAGACGGTCAGGACGCCCGCGCCGTCGTCGGAGAACCACGTGCCCGCGAGTTTCGCAAAATCCGCGCCGCCCGCTTCCGTTTCAATTTCCGCTTCTTCCGAATCCTCCGGCGTTTGCGCCTGTTCCGCCTCTCCGACGGCTTCCGCGTCGGCGTCGTCGAGAACCGCCGCTTCTTGGCCGGCTAAACTTTTTGACGCGTCGGACGGAGCCGCGCCGCACGCGCACAGAATCAGCGCCGCGCCCGCCAGCAGGGCGCCCAGCAACTTCTTTTTCATTGCGACCTCACTTTCCAAGCTCTTTCGTGCGCTCGTAAGCCGCCCGAACCGCCTCCATCGCGGCGAAACGAACCGCGCCCTTTTCCAGCGCCGCCACGCCCTCTATGGTGCTTCCTGCCGGGGAGCAGACCGCGTTCCGCAACAGGGCGAGGTCCTGCCCGGTTTCCAGAGAAAGTTTCGCCGTGCCGAGCGCCGTTTTCAGCACGAATTGCTCCGCCTGTGCGCGGGGAAGCCCGCATTGTATGGCGCCGTCAATCATGGCCTCCAAGAACAGGCACACGAACGCGGGGCCGCAACCCGTCACGGCGCTGGCGGCGTCCATGCGCGATTCCTCTATTTTAACGATACTTCCGGCGGCGCTCAACAAGTCCAGAAATGCGCTCTCCTCCGACTGCTTTACCGCGCCGTTCGCGCAGTACAGGATAATGCCCTCGCCTACGGCGGCGGGCGTGTTGGGCATAATCCGGATGACCGGACAGCCGTCCGGAATGCCGCTCAACATCTCCGAGACCGTCGCGGCGGAGATTCCCGCCGCCATGGAAACGACCGTAAAGGGCGGCTTGCGCCACTCCAAAACGCCCCGGATTTCCGCCGCCGCCGCTTCCATGGCCTGCGGCTTTACGCCGAGGATAATGAAGCGGCATTCCTCCGCGATTTCCCGCACGGTTGCGGGGATAACGCCATATTCCCGGAGGCGTTCCGTTTTTTCGGGGTGGCGGTCAGCCGCCAGAATCTCCCTGCCGCCCGTGTGGGCGTGGACGGACGCGGCGGCGGCCAAAACTCCGCCCATGTTTCCGCAACCGATAAAACCCGCAAGCGCCATAATTGCTCCTCCTGTCCCTATGCCCGAAAGGTTAGCGCGTCTGCCCGTCGCCGCGCACGACGTACTTATACGAGGTCAATTCTTCCAGCCCCATGGGGCCGCGGGCGTGGAGTTTCTGCGTGGAAATGCCCATTTCACAGCCAAGCCCGAACTCCCCGCCGTCCGTGAAGCGCGTGGAAGCGTTGACGTACACGGCGGCGGAATCGACCAGCCGCGTAAAGCGTTCCGCCGCGCCGCTGTCCTGCGTAATAATCGCGTCGCTGTGCCCGGTGGAATGCCGCCCGATATGCTTGATGGCGTCGTCCGCGCTGTCCACGACGCCGACGGCGAGGATATAGTCAAGAAATTCGGTGTCAAAGTCGCGTTCGTTGGCGGGCGTTCCGGGGATGATTTCCAAGGCGCGGGAATCAAGGCGCAGTTCCACGGGGGTCAGACCGCGCTTTTCCCGTTCGACAACCAGACGTTCGCGGAGTTTCGGCAGAAATTCCGCCGCAATGCCGCGGTGTACGAGCAGGACTTCCTCCGCGTTGCAGACGGAAGGGCGGCTTGTTTTCGCGTTGTCGATGATGTCCAGCGCCATTTGCTGATTGGCGGACGCGTCAACGTAAATGTGGCAGATTCCCGTGCCCGTCTGAATGCAGGGAACTTTCGCGTGCTCCATGCAGGAACGGATAAGCCCCGCGCCGCCGCGTGGGATGAGCAGGTCAACCAGCCCTTCCGCCTCCATGAGCTCCCTTGCGCTGTCCCGCGACGTATCCTCTACAAACCCGGCGAGTTCCGGCGGGAATCCGGCGTCCGCCAGCCCAAGGCGGATGGCGCGGGCAATGGCGGCGTTGGAGCGGAACGCCTCCTTGCCGCCGCGCAACATGACGGCGCTGCCCGCCTTCAACGCCAGCGCCGCCGCGTCGGAAGTGACGTTCGGGCGGCTCTCGTAGATAATGGCAATGACGCCCAGCGGCACGGCGACTTTCTCCACTATAAGCCCGTTGGGGCGCTCCACGCGGCGCAGGACGCGCCCCACGGGGTCAGGCAACGCTGCCGCGTCCCGGATTCCCGCCGCCATGCCCGCTATCCGTTCGGGCGTCAATAACAGCCTGTCTGCCATGACCGCGCCTAACGCCGCCTTGGCTTGTTCCATGTCCTCGCGGTTGGCGGAGAGAATGCTTTCCTGTTCCGTGAAAAGCCTGTCCGCGATAGCCGACAGCGCCTTGTTTTTGGCGTCCGAGGACGCCGCCGCCAGCACGGGCGCCGCCGCTTTCGCCGCCTCTAAGATTTCCCGCGTCGCTCTCATGTCGCTTTTCCCCCTTGCGGACTTTCCGTCCGCCGTCCGACAAACCTTGTCCCGACTTGCTTGCCCTCTGCCGCCTCGTAGAGAATCTCCGGGCGGGAGCCGTTGACAATCAGCGCGTCAATGCCCGCTTCCATGCACAGCCGCGCCGCCGCCAGTTTCGTCGCCATGCCGCCGGAACTCAGCGCGGAGCCCTGCCCGCCCGCCGACGCTATGATTTCCGGCGTCAGCTCGCGCACTTCCGGGACAAGCGACGCGTCGGGATTGCGGCGCGGGTCGGACGTGTAAAGCCCGTCGATGTCCGTCAGGATGACGAGCAAATCGGCGCCGACGCTTACCGCCGACAACGCGCCCAACGTGTCGTTGTCGCCGAACGCGATTTCCTCCGTGGACACGGTGTCGTTTTCGTTGATGACGGGCAACGCGCCCAGTTCCAGCAGGCGCAGAATCGTGTTTGTGAAGTTCCGGTGGCGCGTTTCGTCGCGCAAGTCCTCCGCCGTAAGCAGAATCTGCGCGGCGGTGTGGTTGTGCTCCGAGAACAGCTTGTCGTATACGTACATGAGCTCGCACTGCCCGACGGCGGCGCAGGCTTGTTTGGACGGCATGTCTTTCGGGCGCTCCGGGAAGCCCAGCTTCCCGACGCCCATGCCAATCGCGCCCGACGACACCAGCACAATTTCGTTGCCCGCATTTTTCAGGTCGCTGAGTACCCTGCACAGCGCCTCCACGCGGCGGATATTCAGCCGCCCGGTGGAATAAGTCAGGGTGGAAGTGCCCACTTTTACGACGATTCTCATATAATTCCCCTATCGTACCATGTCCGCCGCCGGCGGCGTCAGGGTTTGCGAAGCAAATCCCGCACGGCTTCCCCGGCTAAAATCAGCCCCGCCGCCGCCGGGACAAACGCGGCGCTTCCCGGCACGGGACGCCCCGACGCCGTTTCCGCGCCGCCGCGTCCCGGCGGCAACGGCTCCTCCCGCGACCATACGACTTTCAAGCGCGGAATCCCGCGCTTGCGCAACTCCTTGCGCATAATCCGCGCCAGCGGGCAGACCGACGTTTCGTAAATGTCCGATACTTGCAACAGTTCCGGGCGCAGTTTGTTTCCCATGCCCATGGAGCTGACAATCGGCGTGCCGGCGGCGCAAGCGGCTTCCGCGAGCGCGAGTTTGCCCGTCACGGTGTCGATGGCGTCTATCACGTAATCATAGAGGGCGAAGTCGAATTGCGCGGCGGTTTCGGGCGTATAGAACACGCGGTGCGCCGTCACGGCGGCGGCGGGGTTAATCGACAGCGCCCGTTCCCGCGCAACGTCCGCCTTATGGCGCCCTATCGTGCCGACGGTCGCCAGAATCTGCCGATTGAGGTTGCTTTCCGTCACGCGGTCATGGTCGATGAAGTCGAGCGCGCCGACGCCGCTTCTTACGAGGGCTTCCGCCGCGTATCCGCCGACGCCGCCCAAGCCGAACACCGCAACCCGCGCCCGCGACAGTTTTTCCATGCCGTCGCGCCCGAACAGCAGTTCCGTCCGGGAAAAGCGGCTTTCCGTATTGTCCGGCATGGCGGTCAGCCCGGAGGCCAAGTCATGTCGCGCCCGCTCAAGACGTGGAAGCGCAGGTGCGGTACGCTCTGCCCGGCCTGTTCGCCGATGTTCGACACCACGCGGTAGCTGTCAAGCCCAAGCTCTTTCGACAGCCGCGCAATGACGGCGAAAATATGCCCGACGACGGCGCAATTTTCTTCCGTCACGTCCGAAACGGAAGCCAAATGCGCCTTTGGGATTACGAGAAAATGCGCGGGGGCTTGCGGCGCGATGTCGTGGAACGCGTAGCACAAATCGTCCTCGCAGACTTTTTTGCTGGGGATTTCCCCCGCCGCGATTTTGCAGAATAAGCAGTCCGACATAGAATCTCCTTTCCTTATTCGCTAATTTTCTCCACAATGAAATCATCGACGGCGGCGAGGGCGTCGTCAAGTTTGAGCAAGTCCGAACCGCCGCCCATGGCGCTTTCGGGCTTGCCGCCGCCCTTGCCGCCGCAGATTCCGCATACCCGCTTCACCAGTTCCCCGGCCTTGATTCCCTTCTTGACCGCCTCCGGCCCGCAGACAGCCAGAAGCGTGATTTTTCCGCCGCTGACGCTTGCCAATACGCCCACTACGGACGGCTCCTTGTCGCGCAGGAAGTCGCCGCGCTGGCGCAAGGCGTTCGCGTCCAAGCCGTCCTGCGACGCCGTGACGACCTTCAAACCGCAAACCGTTTTCGCGCTCAACAGGAATTGCCGCGCCTCGCCCAGCGACGCCTCCGACTTGAACTTGTCGATTTCCTGCCGCATGGACTTCATTTCCGCGAACTGCGCCTCAATGCGGCTGACAAGCTCCATGGGGCTGATTTTGAACATCTGCGCGGCGTCCGCCAGCATTTTCACGCGCTCTTCCATGAAATCCAGCACGGCGCGTCCCGTGATGGCCTCAATGCGCCGCACTCCCGACGCAATCGACGATTCCGACAACAGCCAGAACGTTCCGATTTTCGCCGTGTTGTCAACGTGCGTCCCGCCGCAGAACTCCATGGAAAAGTCCTCCATTTCCACGACGCGCACGGTCTCGCCGTACTTCTCGCCGAAAATGGCGACGGCGCCCTTTTTCTTGGCTTCCTCAATGGGCAACACTTCCGTGACGACGGGGACGCCCTTTAGAATCTCGCCGTTGACAAGCGCGGCGATTTCATGCAACTGCTCCGGCGTGACGCCCTCGAAATGCGTGAAGTCGAAACGCAACCTGTCCGGTTCGACAAGAGACCCGGCTTGATGGACATGGTCGCCCAAGACCTTCTTTAGCGCGGCGTCCAGCAAATGCGTCGCGCTGTGGGCGCGGCGGACGGCGGCGCGGCGCACGGGGTCAATCGTCGCCCTTACCGTGTCGCCGACTTTGAGCATACCGCGTTCCAAAACGCCCGTATGCAAAAACTTTCCGCCCTTGTTCTTCTGTACGTCCGACACGCGGAACAGCGCGCCGTTCGCGGACAGCCCGCCGTGGTCGGCTACCTGACCGCCCATTTCGGCGTAGAACGGCGTCCTGTCCAGAACGATAGAAGCCTCCGCGCCCGCGCTGATTTCGTCCTGCAACTCGCCTTCCACGACAATCGCCAGAATTTTGCTTTCCGCGCTTTCGCGGTCGTAGCCGACAAACTCCGTGGCGGGCATATCGCTTCCGAACTCAATGCCGGCCCAGCCCAAATCGCCCAGCGCCTCCCGCGCCTTTCGCGCCCGGACGCGCTGTTCCTCCATCATGCGGTCGAACCCGTCGCGGTCTAAGGTCATGCCCGCGTCGGCGGCCATTTCCGCCGTGAGGTCAACGGGGAATCCGTAGGTGTCGTAGAGGCGGAACGCGTCCGCGCCGGAAAAGACGCCTTCTCCCTTCTCCTTGTGGGCGGACAAGAGGTCGTTGTAAATCTTCATGCCGTCGTCAATGGTGCGGGCGAACTTTTCCTCTTCCGTGCGGATGACGCGGGTAATATAGTCCTGCTTCTCGCGCAAATCGGGGTAGGCGGTTTCGTTCTCATGAATGACGGTATCCACAACGTCGTATAAAAACGGCTTGTTGACGCCCAAGAGCTTTCCGTGCCGTGCGGCGCGGCGCAACAGACGGCGCAGGACGTAGCCGCGCCCCTCGTTGCTCGGCAACACGCCGTCGCAAATCATCATGACGGAAGCGCGGATGTGGTCGGTAATGACGCGCAAGGAAACGTCGGAGTGTTCGCCGTCGCCGTAACGCGCCCCGGTCAGCTCGGAAACGCGGTTGGTGATGTTCATCACGGTGTCCACGTCGAACAGGGAGTTGACGTTCTGGCAGACGCACGCCAACCGCTCCAAGCCCATGCCCGTGTCAATGTTCTTGTTCTTCATCTCCGTGTAATTGCCCTCGCCGTCGTTGACGAACTGCGAAAACACGTTGTTCCACACCTCAATATAGCGGTCGCAGTCGCAACCCACCGTGCAGGTCGGCTTGCCGCAGCCGTGCTCCTCGCCCCGGTCGTAGTAGACTTCCGAACAGGGTCCGCAGGGGCCCGCGCCGTGCTCCCAGAAGTTGTCCGCCTTGCCGAAACGGAAAATCCTGTCCGCCGCGATTCCAATCTCATCGTGCCAGACGTTGAACGCCTCGTCGTCGTCCAGATAGATAGAGGGATACAAACGCTCAGGCTCCAGCCCTACCACGTCCGTCAGGAACTCCCAGCAGAAATGGATTGCTTCCCGCTTGAAGTAGTCGCCGAAAGAGAAGTTGCCCAGCATTTCAAAGTAAGTGCCGTGGCGGTCGGTCTTGCCGATGTTCTCTATGTCGCCCGTGCGGATGCACTTCTGGCAGGTCGTGACGCGGTTCCGGGGCGGCTCCTCCTCCCGCGTGAACCACGTTTTCATGGGCGCCATGCCGCTGTTGATAAGCAGTAAGGAGGCGTCGTGATGGGGAATCAAAGAGAAGCTCGGCAGGCGCAAATGGCCTTTGCTCTCGAAATAGCTTAGGAACATCTCGCGGAGTTCGTTCAATCCGCGCCAAGGGTGTGACATTGCGTTTTCCTCCATTTCATTTTCGGACGACGCGCCGCGCCCGGTTCGGCGCGGCAACGGCGTTTTATGCGCTTTGCCTGAAAGCGGCGAAAGGCTGTCGATTTGCCGCCCCGCGCCCCGCGTCGGCGGGATTGCGCGGGGCGTTATCCGCGCTTGCGGCGTCAGTTCCCGACATACTCCGAACTGGCGAGGAAGCGGGAGAACTCGCTGTAGTTCGTGAAGAAGCGGTGCTGGTTGTCTTTGGCGAGGGCGTAGTAATAGTAATCGGTCTCTTCCGGGGCGATGGCGGCGTAGAGGGCTTGGGCGCCGGGGTTTGCGATAGCCGTCGGGGGAAGCCCCGCGTTCTGGTAGAGGTTGTAGGGCGACGAATACTCCAAATCGGCGGAGGTAATGGGGCCCTTGTGGTCGGGAATGCCGTAGAGCAAAGAGGCGTCAATCTGCAACAGACCGTAAGTCCCGGCGCGGCTCCCGCTCCCGTCGAGGCGGTTGTAAATTACGGAGGCAATGCGCCCTTGGTCGCTTCCGTCGGTCTCCTTCTCAATCAGGGAGGCGATAGTGACGATTTTCTTGAGGCTATAGCCGCGCTGTTCGGATTCCGCCAGCATATCCTCCCACGCGGAGATTTTCCGGGCGAAGTTGCTTAACAGGCGGTTTAGCGCCCTCTGCGGATTCTCCGGCTTGTAAAAGTTGTAGGTGTCGGGGAAGAGGTAGCCTTCCAGACGGCTGATGTCCTCGGAATCGTTGTCGATGAAATCGAAATCGAAGGCGGCGTAGCGGGCGGCGTCAAGCAGTTCCTCTTCCGTCGCCACGCCCTTTTCCGCGAGCAGCCTGCAAATGTCGCGGACGGTGTAGCCCTCCGGAATCGTGACCTTGACCTCGCTGGTCGTCAGATTCGCCGACGTGTTGCGCATACCGACGACCAAGGCGCGGTAGTCCATATCGGTGTTGAGGGTGTACGTGCCCGCGCCGATTTTGCTTTCCGCGTGGGTGAAGTCCGCGAACAGCTTGAAGAAAAACGGGTACTTGACAAGCCCGGCGTTATGCAGTTTGCTTACAACGTCGTCGAGGTTGTCGCCGGGCGCGACTTCCACGGTGTGTTCGGTAATCCTGCCCCGATTGAAGGCGCACAAATCCGACGCCAGCTCCCAGCCGACGCTCGCTAGAATCACGGAAACGAGCATGACAAAAAACAGGTAGGCAATCACGCGCAAAAAGCCCGTGCCGTTCTTTTTACGGCGGCGCCTGCGCTCCGGCTTGGCTTCCGCGTTCTGCGCGTTTTTCCACGCGGTATCCTGATTGTTATTGTAATCTGACATTGGCTCCTCCGTACTCTGTGTTTGCAAGGGCGACGCGTCCTCCCGACGCGCAACGTCTTGCGCGGGCGGCGTATCCGCCGGCGGCTCCTCTTGCGGCGTCGGCGCCTCTTCCGCGATTTCCACGCCCGCAAGCGGCAAGCCGTCCGTTACGGCTTCTTCCGCGCCCGCTTCGCCTTCCTCGTCGAGCTGTTCCGCTAAGGCCTGCTCGTATGCGGGCGGGATTTTGATTTTCAACGGCTCCGCCGGGGCGCGGGAACGGTTCTTTTTCTTTTCCTGCCGGACGTGAAGCAGAAACACGGGCAGTTTCATCATGCGCTTCCATCTCCACGGCTCCTTGCAGAGACGGTAAAACCATTCAAGGCCGTGGTCGCAAAAGAACTTCGGCGCCCGCCTCGCCGTGCCCGCGAAAACGTCAAGGCTTCCGCCCAGACCGCAGAGCAGTTTCGCTCCAGTTTCCGCGCCGTTTTGGAACATCCAAAGCTCCTGTTTGGGCGCGCCCAAGCATACGAAAACCACATCCGCCTTGCTCTTTACAATTTCTTCCACGACAGGCGCGTCGTCGCTGAAATAGCCGTTGCGGAATCCGGCGCAACGCAGACCCGGATACTGCCGCGCAAGGTTTTTCGCCGCCTGTACGGCCACTCCCGGCTGTCCGCCCAGCAAATAAACGGAATAGCCCGCCTCCGCCAGACGCGCCGTCAACGCGCCCGCAAACTCAATGCCCGGCACGCGTTCCCGGAGCGGCGTCCCCAGTATTTTCGCGCCCTTGATAACGCCGATGCCGTCGGGCAACACCAAATCCGCCGCGTTGACCGCCCGCGCCACGTCTCCGCGCTCCCGGCAGATTTCCACAATCTCCGGGTTGGGCGTCACGACATAATGCGTCCCGTCGCTCTCTATCAGCGACATCGCCTCGTTCACGGCTTCCTCTTTGGTAATATTGTCAAAGCCAACGCCTAAAACGTCAATCCGCAATTTTCCTCACCCCGTATCCGCTCAAACGCTTCTCATGATTATACCATTGCGCACGGGCGCATTCAAGCGCTTTCGGCGGCGTCTTTTTGCGGAATCTGCGCGATGATAACCGCCGCGAACATCAGCGCGCACCCGAACAGCTCCCGCGCCGTCATGCGCTCGTGGCGGAACAGCGCCCCGAATAACGCCGCGAACACCGCTTCAAGGCTCAACAAAAGCGAAACCACCATAGGATTGGAATCCTTCTGCGCCAGAATCTGCAACGTGTACGCCACGCCGCTGGACAGGATTCCCGTGTAGAGAATCGCCCACAGGCACACGCGCAACGCCTCCGCGCTGACCGTCTCGCCCGTGACGACCGCGCCCAGCGCGGATATGGCGGTTATCGCCAAGAACTGCGCGCACGACAGCGCCACGCCGTCAACCCGGCGCGAAAAGTGGTCAATCAGGAGGATTTGCGCCGAAAACACGAACGCGCTTATAAGGATGTGCGCGTCCCCGGCTTCCATCGTGAAGCCGTCCGTAATGCTCAACAGGTACAGCCCGACAGCCGCCAAGGGGACGCTAATCCAAATCGACGGCGGCGCCTTGCGCTTCAGGAAGAACTTCGCAACCAGCGGCACAATGACGATATACAGCGCCGTAATGAAGCCCGCTTTTCCGGCGTCCGTGGTCGCCATGCCCGCCTGTTGAAGCCAAGTCGCCGCAGCGAGCGCCGCGCCGCAACACGCGCCCGCTTTGAGCAGTTCCCGCCGCGAACGGACGGCGCTCCCGCGAAAGCGTCGGCGCACGAGGCACAGCGCGAGCAGGAAAACGAACGCCGTCGCGGAGCGCGCCGTGTTGAACGCGAACGGCTGCATATGTTCCGCCCCGGCGCGTTGCGCCAAGAACGCCGAGCCCCAAATCATAGCCGCCAGCACGGGAAGGACATTTTGCCGAATCCAGTTGGATTTCATGCCGCTTGCTCCTTTGCAAAATATGTGGTAGAATGCGCGTGGGCGGGCTGGGAGCCGCCCGCCGAAAAACAACCGCTATTGTAGCGCCGGGGTGACGAAATGGCAAGGCTTTCTTATAATTTTTATGACGGCGACACCGTGGAAATCGCGCAGAGGCTGTTGGGCAAAATCGTCGTGCGGACGCTTAACGCGCCGTCGGGCGCCGTGCGCCTCGCCGGACGTATTACCGAGACGGAAGCCTATGTCGGGCGTTGCGACAAAGCTTGTCACGCGTACCAGTACAGGAAAACCGCCCGGACAGCCCCGCTTTTCCTTCCGCCCGGTCACGCCTACGTTTATCTCATTTACGGAATGCACCATTGCTTGAACTTCGTGACCGAACCGGAGGGCGAGCCCGCCGCCGTGCTGATACGCGCCATAGAAGCGGTTGCGGGCGCGGACATCATGCGGCGTCTGCGGTACGGCGGGCGTCCCTCGACGGCGGCGCGGGAACGCAATCTCTTGAACGGCCCCGGAAAGGTCTGTCAGGCGCTGTCGCTGACGACGGCGCAAAACGGGCTTGACTTGACGGGCGACGCGCTCTTTGTGTGCGATTCCCCCGCCGACATCGGGTTTTCGGAACTCCCGCCGCGCCGCGAGATTGTCCGCGCCTCTCCCCGGATTGGCATTGGCTACGCGGAGGAGGCGCGATATTTCCCGTGGCGGTTTACCCTTGAACCGGAGCTTTAGCGCGAAAGGAGGCGGCGCCGTGTATTTGTTTGACCTTGACGGCGTTTTGATTGACTCTAACGGCATTTGGAAGGGCGTGGACGAAACGTTTCTTGCCCGGCGCGGAATCCCGTACAGCCGCGCCTATTATGAGGGCGTCGCGCACACGATTTTCCCGAAAGCGGCGGAGTTTACGAAAGAGTTCTGCGGGCTTTCGGAAAGTTGCGAGGAAATCATGGCGGAATGGATGGAGCTGGCGCGGGGGCTGTACGGGCAAGTCGCCTTAAAGCCGGGCGTCCGCGAATTTTTGGAGCGGTGCAAATCGGAAGGGCGGCGTATGGCGGTGGTGACTTCCGGCGTGCCGGAGCACTGCCGGGAGGCGTTGCGGCGTTTGCGGCTTGAATCTTACTTTGAGCGCGTCGTATTCGCGCACGAACTGCGCGTTGACAAGCAGTCGCCGGAGCTATGGCGCACGGCGGCGGATTTGTTGGGCGTGCGTCCGGAGGACTGCGCGGTTTTTGACGACAGCCTGCTGTCGTGCAAGGGCGCCCGCGCCGCCGGTATGCGCGTCGTCGGCGTCTACGACGCCCACTTTGCCGACAACGAACAGGAAATGCGCGGCTTCTGCGACGCCTATATTCACAGCTTTGCGGAATTGCTCGCGGGAGGGGGAGAGTTATGAAGAAGCCGCGTGTCAGAACCCGGACATGGGTCGCCGCCCTCGCCGCGATTCTGGGCGTTTGCGTCCTCTGGATTCTATGGGCGCCGCGCAAGCCGTCGATGATAGCGGACATTTACTCGGACGGAAAACTTCTGCGGCGCGTGGACTTGAACCGCGTTAAGACGGCGGAACGTTACGTTGTGGAGTATTACGGCGAAAGCAACACGATTCTGATAGAGCCGGGGCGGATTTGCGTGGAAAGCGCGGACTGCCCCGACCAAATCTGTGTGATGGAAGGCTGGCTTCCGGGTTTCGGGCTTCCGATAGTCTGCCTGCCGCACAACCTGCTGATTCAAATAGAGGACGGCGCCCCATGACGGCGCGTCGCCTGACGCGGGACGCCCTCTTAACCGCCGTCGCGCTGATACTCTTTACGGCGGAAGCTCAGATTCCCGCGCCCGTCCCGGTTCCCGGCGTCAAGCTGGGGCTGTCCAATATTGTCAACGCGTGGGCGGTGTGCCGCATAGGGGCTTGGGACGCCCTCGCTATCCTGTTGTGCCGCGTGTTCTTGGGCGCGTTGTTCGCCGGACATATGATGGTATTGTTTTACAGCTTGTCGGGCGGGCTCTTGAGCTTATGCGCCCTGCTGATTTTGCGGCGCGTGACGGACGAAAGCCAGCTATGGATTTGCTCCGTATTCGCGGCGATTGCCCACAACGCCGGACAAATCGCCGCCGCCGTGCTGATTACGCGTTCCCTTGCCGTGCTCGCCTATTTCCCGTTCCTCGTTGTCTCCGGCGCGATAACGGGTCTCTTTACGGGGCTGTGCGCGCAATTCTTAGTTTCGCGCCGCTTGTCGTAATCCGCGGCGGAAAAATCTCCGCGCCCTCTTGCTTTTCGGCGCGGAATCCGTTAAGATATGTCATAGGAAATTTCCGTCGAAAGCGGGGGATGGGCGCATGAGGGGAAACTGCAACGTTGCCGGGATTGCCTGCGGGGTATTTGCGGCGGTTATGCTGATTGCCGGCGCGTTCGCGCTGTGATGAGGGAATCAGGAACATAAGGAGGTAAACGCATGAAAGGATTGAAGGGCGCGTGCAATACGCTGGGCGTCGCCTGCGGCGCGTTTATGGCGCTGGTGCTTGCGGCGAACGCCGTGGCGGTCGCGGGCGGAAGCCGCGCCGAAACGACGCCTGCGGCTCCGGCGGCAATCGCGGAGACAGCCGGGGGCGCGGAGACCGACGCCAACGCGGAAGCGGAAACGCCGAACGCCGACGCCAACGGCGAAACAGGCGCGGACGCCGCGAACAGTGACGCCGCCGCCGCGAACGCGGACGGCGAAACCAACGCCGGAGACAGTAGCGCGGGCGCGGAAACCGCTGACAATGCGGCGGACGCCGCCCCGACGAAAACCTACAAACTTGTCGGCTACGGTCTGGAGAGAAGCGACATTTCGCCCGACGCCGTGACCGCCGTCGGGAGCGCCAAGGGCATTAACGGCGACGTTACGCTGGAAGTTACCGCCACGCCGGACAAGCTCTATCGGTTGCAAGTGCTGGAAGAGGCGGAAACGGAGGGTATCGGCTCCGTCGCTATCGCCGAACTGCCGGATAAAATCTACGAGGCGCAAAGTTTGCAGGTTGACGGCGTGACGGGCGCCACCGTCACTTCCGACGCCATCAAGAACGCCATACGCAACGCGCTGGAGGGCGCGGGGGTATCCGCCGCCGCCTTTGAGGTTGCGCCCGCCGTGCTTTCCGGAGGAAACGACGCCGAGCCCGCCGAGGACGTAACCTATGACGCGGATGTGGCGGTTATCGGCGCGGGCGGCGCGGGCATGATTGCCGCCATCGTCGCCGCCGACGCCGGGCGAAACGTCGTGATTGTCGAGAGTATGCCCATGGTCGGCGGGAACTCCATCCGCTCCACGGGCGGCATGAACGCCGCCAAGACCGTTTATCAGGACGCCAACGCCTTTGACGAGGCGGCGGGCGTCGAGAAGCAACTGGAAGCCGCCAAAGGCGAGGAGTTCGCCGACAACGCCGCCATTCAAGAACTTGCGGCGACGGTCGCGGAACAGTGGGAAGAATACAAGAGCAATCCGGTCGGCTACTTTGACTCTACGGAACTGTTCCGGCTTGACACGCTGATTGGCGGGCACGGCCTGAACAATCCCGAACTGGTCAGGAAACTGGCGGAGGAAAGCGCGGGCGCCATTGATTGGCTGCATTCCGTCGGCGCAGACTTGAACGACGTTTCGAGCTTCGGCGGCGCGTCCGTCAAGCGCATTCACCGCCCGGTCGACGCGTCCGGCAAGACGGTCTCCGTCGGCGAGTATATCGTGCCCATTTTGCAGGAGAACGTGGAGAAGCGCGAGAACATCACGCTCTTGCTCAATACGAAAGCGACGGAAATCCTGACCGACGATAACGGCGCGGCTGTGGGCGTCGCGGCGGAAGGGAAGGACGGCGCGAAAGTCACGGTCAACGCGAAAGCGGTCGTAGACGCGGCGGGCGGCTTCGGCGCCAATCGGGAAAAGGTCGTGTCGTACCGCCCGGATTTGGACGGCTTCACAAGCACGAACTCCGCCGGGGCGCAAGGCCAAGGCATTGACATGGCCGTCGCAATCGGCGCCGATACGGTCGATATGGAGCAAATTCAGATTCACCCTACGGTCGAGGCGAACACGTCCGCGCTCATTACGGAAGGCTTGCGCGGCGACGGCGCGATTTTGGTCAACGCCGAGGGCTACCGCTTCTTCGACGAGGTGTCCACCCGCGACAAGGTTTCCGCCGCCGAAATTCAACAGACCGGCGCGTATAGCTGGCTGATTATAGACGCGAAAATGGCGGAAAACTCCAACGTCATTCAGGGCTATATCAAGAAGGGCTACACGGTCGAGGGCGCGACGTATGAGGAGCTCGCCGAGGCGATGGGCGTCCCGGCGGACACGTTCCGCAGTACGATGGAAATCTGGAACGGCTGCGCGTCCAAGAAGAGCGACCCCATTTTCAACCGCACGAGTTTCGCCGAGCCGCTGGACATGGCGCCGTTCTACGCGATTAAAGTCACGCCGGGCATTCACCATACCATGGGCGGACTGAAAATCGACGAGGACGCCGAGGTTATGGACACGTCCGGGAACGTCATTCCGGGGCTGTACGCCGCCGGGGAAGTGACCGGGGGCGTGCACGGCGGCAACCGTCTGGGCGGCAACGCCGTCGCGGATTTCGTCGTGTTCGGCGCTATCGCCGGGGAATCCGCCGCCGCTTTCGCCCATAGCTGACAGGAATCTGCCGCCCGTTTGGAGTGGCGGCAAAGCAAAACAAAAGGAATCCCCGCCGCCTCTTGGCGCGGGGGTTCCTTTTTGCCGACTCCGGCGGGCGCGGCTTGGGGGCTATTCCTGCGCGTCCCTTGTGACCGGAATGTAGACCATTTTCAGCGGAATCATCTTCCGATACCGCTCGTGAAGGCGGTCGTAGTATTTCAGGACAAGCTCCACCAGTTCCGCGCCGTTAATGCCCCGGATAATGGGCGTATGGTCAAGGTAGGTCTGCGCGTTCTTCGTGTAATTCGACAGCGTGACAAACAGCCCGTAGTCGCCCTCGCGCATGGCGCCTTTCAGGGATTGGATGGTCTCCTCCCTGATGTCCCCGTCTTGGCTCTTGACCTGCACAAGGATTCTGGGCGGCAGTTCGTCCTTGTAGGCGGTAATGTCAATGCCCCTGTCCCCGCCGTGCGGGGAAAGTTTCGTCCGGTAGCCCATGGCTTGCAAGAGGTCGGCGATAAAGCCCTCCAAGTCGTAGCCCTTTAACTGCCTGCTGAGTTCCTTTAGGATAAAATCCCTCGTGCTCTCCACGATTTCCTCGGCGGTGGCTCCGACGCTGTAATCTTCCTCCGGCAGATTCTTTTGAAACGCCTTGTCTTTCAGCGCGGCGAGAAATTCGCCGGAGTAGTTCCGCACGGCGAACAGCGTCATGGCGGAGCCGATTTCGTACAAGGCGCCCTGCGAAAACGCGGTGCGGGGCAGATGTTTCAGCCACTTCACCTTCCGCCGTTGCGGATACGCCGCGCCTTGGACGTACTCGAACTCCCCCGCGATTTCGCCGATGTTCACCATGCGGTCGCTCTTGGAGGGGAACACCACATAGTCGCCGATTTTCATTTCATGGGCGAAACGAAACAGCATTCCCACGCTAATTCCAATCGCGCCCTTCTTTGCGCCGGGGTAGGTCTGCGCGTACTTTTCCCTGAAAGCGTCCCAGTTCGGCGCAATCTCCGACAGGTTGCCCAACTCTTCCCAGCCAATGGCGATGACGTTCCCTTTCAGGAAAAGGTTGTCGTCGCCCGTGTGAATGCCCCACATGTTCCGCTCTTGTTCCATCTAAAAACGCCTCCTGTCAATGCAGTTCGAGTTTGTCCGGGAGCACAAAGAAAGTGAACGTCCCGCTGCCGAGCAATGTCCCGCGCTGGTCGGTGACTTTCACCTCAAAGGCGGCGGTGGTCTTGCCGTGATGAAGCGCGGTTGCCTCTGCGGTAAGGATGTCGCCCGGACAGGCGCCGCGGTAGTAGTGATAAGACGAACTCATCGTAACGACCTTATGACCGTAAGCGCAGGCGGCGGAGCCGCAGACGCTGTCGGCGAGGGTGACGTACACGCCGCCGTGGGCGTAGCCGAGCGGGTTCGTGTCGTCCGCGCCGACGGTTTTCCGCCCCAGCGCGTAGCCCTCCCGCACTTCCTCCAGCACGACCCCGACGCGGGCGCCGAAATGATTGTATTTGTTGCGATAGGCAATCAGTTTCTCAAAGTCCACGCTCGTTTCCTCCCGGCTTATACCAGCTTTTCAAAATAGAAGTAGGTTTCGTCCTCCCCGCAACGGCGCATACAGGAAGACAGCATTTTGTAGGAGGCGGTATTTTCCTTGAAGCATTTCGCCAGCACGCGGTCAAGGTGGACTTTGTACAGCCCCCACTCCGCGACGGCGGCGAACGCCTCCGCGCCGTAGCCGTTCCCGGCAAACGCCGCGTCGATACGGCACCCCAATTCCGCGCTCCCGCGACAGTCGAAGTTGTACAGCACGGCCTCTCCGATAAACTGCCCGTCCAGACGGACGGCGAAATTGGCGGCGAGGCGGTTTTCAAAGTCCCGTTGCGCAACGTTGTAGAAACTGCGCGGGGAAATCGGCTCTTTCAGCCCGCCCACGTCGTCGTAACCCCACCAGCGGTTGCGGCTCTCGTCCAAGACAAGCGCGTTATAAGCGGGAATGTCGCCTTCTTCCAGCGCGGAGAGCGTGAGGCGCGGCGTTTTGAGTTCGGGAATGGCGTCCACGTGTTGCAAAAGCTCGTTTTGCGGCTCAAAGCGGTATTTCGCGGCGAGTTTTATCGGGCTGTATTGCAGTTTGGACGTGCGCAGACCCCGGTCGGCGGCGTCGTCCTCCCGGTTGATGAGGCGGCAGCCTTCCCCGAAGGCGTTGGCGAACTCCTGCACCAGCGCAGGATAAGCGCCCGTATAGGAATACAGCGCCTTTTCGATATGGATAATGAGCGTTCCGCCGCACTTCTCCGCCAAGGCTAACGCAATCAGCTTTTCGCCGTCGAAGAAGCCGCCCGACAGGAACCAAGGCTTGTCAACGAGCTTCAGCATTTTTTTCGCGTATGCCAACTCGTTCACGGCCTTTTCGTTGTCGCCTTTGGGGAACTCGGCCTCAAAATCTTCCCAAAAGCGCTCGATGGCGGGAAAGTCGGCCTTGCCCAGCGGACGGAACGCGGCGTCCGGCCACCCGGCGCGGAACTTCTTGATATGGTTTCGTTGCCCGGAGTAGCGGCGCCCGGAGAACAGGCGCAGGTCGCAGGGATTGTAAAGGTAGTCGCGCCAAGTGCGGATATTGCTGACCCGCGCATAGGGATAGCGCGAAAGCAGGCGGGCGGCCTTGCTTTCCGGCACGACCGTAATAAACGGCGGCCTTCCCGCTTGCAGGCATTCGCGCTCAATCGCGCATAGGGCGGCGTCCTCGTCGCCGCCCTCCCCCGCTACGGGGTAGTCGAACACCCACTGCCCCTCGTCCTCGTTTCGGATGACCAGACATCCCGCGACTTCCGCCCAGCGCGGCTTTAGTTTCGCCCGCCACATCAGTTTCGTGCCCAGCGAATACTCGCAAAGCTCATAGTCGCAGTTCTCGTAATACCGCCGCAACAGGGCGGCGTCGCGTTGCGTCACAGGCTTAAATGGAATCATACGTTATGGAGCCTCCTTGTCATGCGGTCGCTCCTGATAACTATAGCAAATTTCCGGGAAATTGCAAGTTTTTTTCGCGGGAAAACCCGGACGGGACGTTTTTGTCCCCTCCGGGCTTCTTGGCGCGGCGGATTATTGCGGCGGCTGTCCGTTCGCGTCCCGCGACGCTTGAACGACGTTTCCGGTCAGGGCGAACAGCGCCGCCGCGTTTGGCAGTACCGTCGGCGCGGCGCATAAGTCGGACAGTTCCCAGACAAATTCTGGGGACGCCAGCGCCCCCAAGAACACGAACGCCAGCGCCGCGCACGTATACGCCGTGTTGGAATCGCGCCCGAACAGGTAAATGACGTTCAGCCGCCCGAACAAATTCCAGTTCAGGATTGTGGACAGCGCGAACACCGACAGGCACAGCGCGACGAACGCCGCGCCGAATCCGCCGCCGAATACCGTCCCGAATGCGGCTTGCGTCAGGTTTGTTTGGCTTAAGGTTTGCAAAGCCGAGCCCGTATAGCCGTGTTCCAACAGCCCGCCTTTCGTATAGAGCGCGGAGACAATCACAAGCGCGTTGAGCGTCAGGAGGACGAACGTGTCAAGGAAAACGCCCGCCATCGCCATCGCGCCCTGTTCGTGCGGGGTTGCGTTGGCTTGCGCGTGGGCGTGGGACAGCGAGCCAAGCCCCGCCTCGTTGGAGAACAGCCCGCGCTTCGCGCCTTGGCTAACCGCTATTTTCAACGCCGCGCCGTACCCGCCGCCGATAATCGCGGAAGGCGCAAAGGCGTAGCGGAAAATCATCCAGACGGCGGCGGGCAGATAGGCGATACGCGCCAGCAGAATCACGACTCCGGCGCACAGGAACAGCCCCGCCGCGACGGGCGCGAGCTTTTCCATGGCGGCGGCAATGCGCCGGAAGCCGCCCAGAAACGCCGCCGCGCATACGCCCGCCAGCGCCGCGCCGGTCAGCCACGGCGGGACGCCGAACGCGTAGCGGAACGCCGCGCCGATTGCGTTGGACTGCGTCATGGCGCCGAAAAAGCCCAGCGCAAGGACGGCGCCGAACGCGTACAAGTTTGCCAGCTTCTCCCCGCGCTCCCCGTCAAAGGCGGCTGTAATGTAGTAGACGGGGCCGCCCTGATAGTGCCGCTCCCGCGCTTTCGGGCGCGTTTGCAACGCAAGGACGGTTTCGGCGTAAGCGGTCGCCATGCCGAAAAACGAAATTACCCACAGCCAGAAAACCGCGCCCGGCCCCCCGAACAGTATCGCGCCCGCCGCGCCGACCAGATTGCCCGCGCCGATTTGCGCGGCAAACGCGCTTAAAAACGCCCGGAAGGGCGTCATGCCGTGCGCCTGAGGCACCCCTTGTTCGCGGGCGCCGTCGAGGACGCGCCGCAAGCCCTCCCGCAGACAGCGGACTTGTACGAAACGCGTCTTGACGGAACAGCGGACGCCGATTCCAACCAGCGACAGTATTAAAATATAATCGGTCAAACAGGCGTTGACGGATTGTACCAGTTTCAATAGCATAAGAAATCCTCCCGCGCATAAAAACGGAGCTCCGTCCGCGAAAATTCGCGGCGCGTTCTACCTTACCATGTCCGACACATCCTGTCAAGAAGTTTCTTTTTCCGTATTTTTACAGCGTTTTTCGGGCGATTTCAAAACGATTTGCAAGAAAGCCGTTCCCGCGGCGTCTGCTGACGGCATGGGAACGGCGGCAGGGAACTGCCCGCAAAGCGGGATTATATATTAAGTTTGCCTTACTCTGCCTGCCGGGTGGCATCCGCCGCAACGGAAAGCGGGAAGCCGCCGTCCCGAAACGAAAGCAAAACCCCGGAAGCCGTCTTTGACTTCCGAGGCTTTGCTCTGGAGGTGACACCCGGATTTGAACCGGGGAATCAGGGTTTTGCAGACCCTTGCCTTACCACTTGGCTATGTCACCGACCGCCCGTATCCTATGCGGCGGGGCGCGGGCTTATGCGCGGCGTCGCGCCGCAGGGACGGGACAGGGCAAAAATGGAGCGGGCAACGAGGCTCGAACTCGCTACCTCCACCTTGGCAAGGTGGCGCTCTACCAGATGAGCTAT